>JAYNJY010000001.1:0-39683 GCA_038110665.1 Rhodospirillaceae bacterium
GGCGGGCACGACACGGCAACAGGTGGCGCCGGGGGGGCTTCGGTCGCCGGTGGCGACGGTGGCGCGGGCGGTCCCGGCACGGGCGGCACAGGCACTGCCGGGTCGCAGCCCGGTGGCGGTGGCGGCGGCGCCGAGGTGGGCGCATCCGGCGCTGGCGGCGACGGCATGTGTCGCGTCACGGTCTTCTAGGAGAGCGGCATGGCTTTTAAGAAATGCGTCGTCGGCAGCGATAACATCGTGGCCAATGTCGTTACCCTGCCCGACGAGTGGGAGGCCGATAATCCAGCCTTCTGGCAGCCGCCGGCTGGCTTCCGCCTTGTCGACCAGGGCGAGCGCGGCCAGATCGGCGCCACGGCTCGCCAGGACGGCGGGTTCGATGATCCACCCCCGCCGCCAGCGCCCGGCCAGACGGCCGAGGAGCGCATCGGTGCCCTGGAGGCGACCATCCAGGTTCTCGTCGACAAGGCCGTGGTGGCGAAGGTCGACCTGCCCGCCGACATTCAGGATCGCATCCAGGACAAGAAGCCTTGATGGCGTGGCTGACGCCGGCCGCCACCGGGTTTCTGCTCACCTGTCTTTACGTCCCCCAGTTCATGAACCGCGCCACGTCGGCGCGCTGGATGGCGGCATCGGTGCTGGTGCCGGTTCTGCTCTATCTCGCCGGTTCGGGGCGCAAGGTGGACTGGCTGGCCGCCTTCCTCGGGGTGGCCTTCGCCGGCCTATCGGTCCTGTCGACCCTGTGGGCCATCTCCGTCCCCGACGCGATCAGCCGCAACTGGCATCTGCTCGTCGGCGTCGGCGCCTTTCTGTGGGGCGCGCAGACCGGGCGCCATGGAATCGCCGCGATGGCTGTCGCCATGGGCGTCGGCATGGCCGCCAACAGCATCCTGGTCGGCATTGACCTGTCGGGGCTGGCGCCGCACCTTGTCGGCTATCCGGATGGCGCAAAGACGGTGGAGGAAGCTCCGCTATTTGTGCGTGTGACGAACGACCCGGCGGGCACCTTCCTGAACAGCAACTACATGGCGGAAGCGGCGGTGGTGGTGATCGCCCTTGTCGCGGCGATGCGCCTGTCGGCGCCCCTCAAGGTCGGCCTGATCCTGGTGACACTGCCCTGCGCCCTCCTGGGCGGCTCGCGGGGCGCACTGGTGGGCCTTCTCTCCCTCGCCGGCATGTGGGGGTGCCTGACGGGTAGATGGCGCTCCACGGCGCTCCTGGGCGGCCTGGGGGCCATTCTGGCGGGCGTCTACGTCGCCATGAACCTGTCGGACCCCTATGCGCTGCTGCCGCGACTCGCGACCTGGGCCAACGTGCTGGCCTCCTGGACATGGTTCGGCAACGGCGCGGGCAGCTTCCTGACGGGGTATGCGACCATCCACGACGCCTGGGTTGCATCGCCGCCCAACGTCTTCGGCTTCGTCATCCGCCCGGGAACCGCGCACAACGATCTGCTGACGATCCTGTTCGAGCACGGCGTGGCGGGCGCGGTACTGGCGGTCGGGTTCGCGGCGCGCGTGGCCTGGATGGGATGGCGCGGGCCGGGGTTGTATCCGTTCGGCGCCATACTGGTGCTGGGGTTGACGAACTTCCCACTATACAACCCCTTGCCGTTGGTAGCATTCTGCGCCGTATGCGGATGGATTTCCTCAGAACCGCGTTTCTCGCGGCCGGTCTGTGGTACGCCGGAGCGGGGGCGATGGGCGAATATCAGGTGGCTCTCGGCGAGGTCGCTGTCTCGCGGGGCGATGCCGCCGGTGCACTTCTCGCCTTTGTGAAGGCCAACGCGGCCTTTCCGCTGGAGCCCGCCATCCGCGAGCGCGAGGCGACCATGCACGCCGTGGCCAACATCGTGGCTCCCGAAATGATCCTGTCGGTGCTTGATGCCGAAATAGGAAGCGATCCCCACAACCCGGTTCTGTTCTGGTATGCTGCGATCCAGTCGCTGCGCATCCCCGACGTGCCGCGCGCGGCGGCGTACCTTGACCGGCTGCGCGCCATCGGGCCAGAGTGGGAGCAGACGCGCAACGCCGAGGACGTGCTGAAGGCCGTCGTCGAGATGACGAGGAAGTAGGATGGCAGTCCTATACATCGCCGAGTATGACCGGCTCGCCACCGATTCCAACGGCCGCGCGATTCTGGCGGGGACCGAGCCGCCCATTGCCGAGCAGACGGTCGCCATCGGCGGCACGTCCACGGCGTCATCGGCGTTCAATTCGCAGACCCGCTACGTCCGCATCCATACTGACGCCATCTGCCACACGCTGTTCGGCAAGACGCCGACGGCGACAACGGGCAAGCAGCGGATGGCCGCCGACCAGACAGAGTTCAAAGCCGTCACCCCCGGCGACAAGGTCGCCGTCATCGAAGGAACCTGACCATGGCTGACCCGCAGAACAACGCCATCGGCTTCGAGCCGTTCGTCCGCACGTTCCAGGCGTTCATGGACATGCAGCGCGACGGGGCGTCGCTGGAGGTCTATCTGAAGCCTCTCGTCAAGACCTTGGACGGCCTGCGCCAAGAGCGCGAGGCGCTGGGCAAGGTCAAGGAGATTGAGAAGCTGCACGCGGCGGCCGACGAGCGTGACCGCCAGGCCAAGGCCGGCCTGGACTCCGCTCGCGCTCGCACCCGCGCCATGATCGAGGAGGCCGAGGCCAAGGCGGCGGCCATCGTCGACCGCGCCAACAACGAGATGGCGAAGGCGGCGGAAGACCTGGAGAAGCGCCGGGCCGCGCTGGCTGCGGCGAGCGATTCCGTCCGGGTGGCGAAGGAGGAACGTGCCGAGTTCGAGAACGGTCGGCGCGCCCTGGAAGCCGAGAAGCGCCGCGTGGCGCAGGAGGCCGAGGCCGCCGCTAAGATGAAGTCGGACTACGAGGCGCGGCTGGCGGCGTTCAGCAAGCTGGCTGGTGCCGAAGCGGTCGCCTGATGCCGCTCTACCTCGCCAACGTCATCGGTGACGGCTTTTTATGTATGGGGATGTGATGCCCTGTCGTCTCATAGTCAGGCGCCTGCCGAAGCGCGCCATCGCCGTCCTTCGCCAGACCGCGACGGGCGGCAGATAGCCATGGCGGACTGGATAATGGTGCCCATCGTTGGCACGGGGAGGGAGGACGATCCCTACCGGGTTGACCACGACGGCAGTTACGATCAGGCCGTCATCCCGTCCGACCCCAATACCGGCGCGCCGCTTCACGACTGGGGGCTGTGCCGCATCGGGCCGGGGCCCGCGAAGGAGGGCGCAACGCTGATCCCGGACAGGAGCGTGACGCTGACGACCGAACAGCGGGACGCCCTGGTGCAGACGGCCCGCGCCAAGGGCGTCGATTGGCAAGGGCCTGTCGGTGATGGCGAGCAGCGCGGCCAGTTCCACCGCGCCATTGCCGCCCATCTATGGCCTGAATACCGCATGCCGGACACGATCTGATGGCCACCTTCGTCTCCGACGCGTTCACGGAAGGCAGCGACACGGCGCTGACATCGCACACTCCCGAGACCGGAGGGGCGTGGAACAACCACACCGGCACGATGACGGTGCGAGGGTCTACCGACGACCTGGTGGGGGACAGCAGTGGCGCGGCTGCCTACGTATATAATTCCACCGGGCCGGGGGATAACGATGTCGATGCGTCGGTGGACGTAAGCCACATCGGGTCCGGTACGGTTCGAGGTGGTCCCGTAATCTACGGCACGCTCGACGCCGGCCGCGACAATTACATGGCCTATCAGGCCAGCCTCACCGGCAACTACGGCCTCGCCAAGAACGTCGACGGCACCTTCACGTCGCTGGGAAGTTACAACTACGGATCGAACGCCACCCGGAACGTGCTGTTGTCGGCCAGGCCGGCGGGCGCCACGAAGCTGGAAGTGTTCGTTGACGCCGTGTCGCGGATAACCAGCGGGGACACGGATTTCTCGACATTCGTTGCGGTCGGCGTCCGGGGCTATTCGTCGGACATTCTCGACAACTTCTCCGCCAGCGATGGGACGGCAGGTGGCGGTGTAACCATCGGCTCCGGCCTGACCGAGGGTCTTAAACTAGGACGAGTGAGGCTCGCGGCATGAGTGGAATGGTTCTCGACACCTATCCAGCAGGAGCAACACTGTACTGTTACTTCGGCAGCTACAACAGCAGCGGTGCAAGTGTCGCATTGACTGGCCTCGCTGTCACCGACATCGAGATTTACAAGGCTGGATCAGTTACACAACGTGCTAGCGATGCTGGCTACACCCTACTTGATACCGATGGCATTGACTTCGATGGCGTGACCGGCATCAACGGCTTCTCCATCGACCTGAACGACAACACAGACACAGGATTCTTTGCAGTCGGTAGCCAGTACGTCATCGTCGTGAGCGCCGTCACCATCGATAGCCAGACCGTCAACATCGTCTGTGGCCAGTTCAGGATCGTCGCGGCCGAGTCGGTTGCTGGCAAGCCGAAGGTGGATGTGGATGCCTTCGGCGGCACCGCCGGCACCTTCGCCAGCGGGCGCCCGGAAGTGAACACGACGCACGCGGCGGGCACTGCATGGGGGTCGGGCGCCATCACGGCTGGAGTTATTGCCGCAGACGCTATTGGAGCCTCCGAACTGGCAGCCGATGCGGCGTCCGAGATCGGCACAGCGGTATGGGCGACGGCAACGCGCGTGCTAACGGCGAACACGAATCTGAACGACCCGACGGCGGCGGCGATTGCCGATGCTGTATGGGACGAGGTTCTGTCGGGCGCGTCGCACAACGTCGCCAACAGCGCCGGTCGTCGCCTGCGGAGCCTTCAAGACAACGGCCTCTACGCTCTCGCGAGTGTCTGGGTGGACGAGGTGGCGGGCACTTCAACGGGCACGACCTCGTACGAGGATGCGACAGTCACGAATAGGTCGAACGATTTCGATAATGCACAGACCGTCGCCAACGCCATCGACATCAAATCCATCCAGGTCAGCAATGGCAACAGCATCACGCTGACGGCGGCTTTGGAGGGATACAACCTCTACGGCAGTGGCTCGGTGCTGGCGCTCGGCTCTCAGAATCTCGGCGGCACAATCATTCGCGAGTTCGGGACGATCACCGGTATCGGCACATCGACCGGGAATCCTGTGTTTTTCGAGGACTGCCTACTGGGCGCGGTTACGCTCCCGCCCTCCGTCCTCCAGCAGTGCGGTATCGGCCTGTCCGGCGGCACGTTCACAATAGGGTCGGCGGGCGATTTCCTGTTCGTGGATTGCTACTCGCGCGTTGCCGGGTCGGCTGCTCCGATTGTTGACCTCGCTGCTGTCGGGGCGACGACGGTCGAGTTCCGGCGCTGGTCGGGTGGTTTGACCCTGAACAACGTCGCGACGGGCGATGTCGTCTCGGTCGATGTGGTCTCGGGCGGAACGATTACGGTCAACGGCACGGGCGGGACCGTCGTTATCCGGGGTCACTGCGACGTGGTGGATGGGTCCTCGGGGTCGGTGACGATCACGCAGACCTCCGTAGTGAACATGACTAAGATCAACAGCGAGGTGCTCGATGTGCTGAATACGGACACCTTCGCCGAACCGACAGGCGTTCCCGCCGCAACGGCGACACTGGCGACGAAGCTCGGCGTGCTCTACATGGCGCTGCGCAACCGGGTCGACGTCACATCGAGCAAGAAGACGTTCTACGGCGACGACGGCGTGGCCGAGTTCGAGAAAGACCTGAGCGACGACGGCACGACCTACAGCGAAACCGAAGTGAACGCGATCTAGCCATGGCAATCGACACGGCCGAGAAACGTCGCAGCGTCGCCGGCATCCCGTTCTGGATTGGCCTCGGCGTCACGCCCAATGTCGCCAAGGACGCCGAGTGGCGCCAGCAAGCCGGATGGGGATATTCCGGCATCGCCGCCGGCGGCGCGCCCGTCGTCTCCGGCCTGCCGCCCTACGTCGGCTTCCACGTCAACATTGGCAAGCCGATGGGCTCATGGGGGTAGGATCATGTCCGATGATGTCAGGGAAACCGACCGCCTGCTTGGCCGTCTCGTTTCGCAAGCCGAGGAACAGCAGCGCCAAATGGCGGCGGCGTTCCGAAAGCTGGACGACATCGCCAAGGCGAACAACGAACTGGCCGGAATCGCCAAAGAGGCGCTGAGACTGGCTAACGCCAACTACGCGACGATCCAGCAGGACTTGCGCCCCGCTGTCGAGCGGTGGGGACGACTGGAGGCCAAGGGCGCGGGGGTGCTGGGCGTCGTGGCACTGCTCGGCGGCGGGGCCGCAACCGTCATCGCCAAGGTCTGGCCCTGGGGGCCGGGGCAATGATCCCCCTTCTCGTCGCCGCCGCCTTCTGTATGCCCCATGAGGCCGTGTCGACGATCCTGGAGCGCGAGCATCATGAAGTCGTCATCGGCGTGGCCCTGACCGCCGACGACAAGGTGATGGAGGTCTATGTGTCCCCCGAAGGAACCTGGACGATCACCGTGACCACGCCTGAGGGGCTTTCCTGCATCCTCGGGACGGGCGAGGGGTGGGAGTCAGTCCAGCCGAAAGTGGGGGAAGGGGCGTGAAAGAGCACGCCTCCGATATCCTGGGCTACGTCATCACCCCTGTCCTTGCCGCCTTCCAGGAAGTATCCCCGCGCCTGCGTTCCGAGGCCGCCGCCTACCTTCTGCTGGGCACGGCCATGCAGGAATCCCACGGGAAGTACATCACGCAGATCAAGGGGCCTGCCCTGTCCTGGTGGCAGATTGAGCCGGCGACGATTGACGATATCTGGTTCCGGTATCTCGTTGCCGTCCGCCCCGATCTGAGGTCGGCCGTCAAGGGCTGGCTGCCGTACCACATCCACGGAACGTCCCCGCTCTCGGTGATCTGCAACGAGGTGGCGGCCAACCCCCGCTTTGCCTGCGCGTTGGCTCGGATTCGGTATTGGTGGGTGAAGCCGCCGCTTCCCGAGGCCAACGACGTGAAGGGCCTCGGGGCGTATTGGAACGACCACTACAACTGCAACCCTACGAAGGGGACCGTCCCCGAGTTCATCGCCTCATGGCGGGAGCATATCGGGCCGGTCGATGGGAACGGGGTTGCGTTCTAACCACAACCACAGAAGGAACTGAAACATGGATACGAAGCCCTGGTATGCCTCTAAAACGCTCTGGATCAACCTCGTTGCCGGAATCGCTGCTGTCGGCGGCGCCTTCGGCGTTGACCTCGGGCTGGACACGGAAAGCCAGACAGCCCTGGTCGGCGGCGTCATGGCCGTCGTCAACATCGTGCTCCGGCTGATTACGAAGACTGGCGTCTCCGCTTGAGCATCCTCGGCATCCTCCAAGCTGTCCTGTCCCTGGCGAACACCCTCATGGGCTACGTCAGCGACAGGAACCTGATGGACGCGGGGGAGGCCAAGAGCGTGGCAAAGGGATTGTCCGATGCGATGGACGCGATACATAGGGCTAAACGTGCCCGCGCTTCTGTCAACATGGATGCTGACAGCCTGCGTGACGACCCCAACAACCGGGATACCCTGCGCGGCCCTTGACCCGATAAGTTATTCGGCCAGCCAGGATTCCGCGTTCACGGTGCAGCAGGTGAGAGAGTTCAACGCCGTCCTAGCGGAGCTATGCCCATGAAGTACGTCGTATGGGGCTTTATCGGCGCCGTCGTCATCGTCGCCATTGTCTGTGTGGTGTTCTACGCGGGATTGGTGATTCAGGGCGGGCACTAGCATGATTGAGGCGGTTGCCCTTACCCTTGTCGCCGGGGCATGGCGGTATTTCGACGGGCGGGGCATCCCCCGCTCGACGGCGGCGAGAAATGTCCTTGGCGCGGCCCTGGCGCTGGTCTGTGCCTACGTTGGTATGGGCATGACGTGGCAGGCCGGCGTCAGCGCCGCTATCGCCATCACGTCCCTGATCGTCGGCTATACCGATTGGCGAGCGTGGTGGTCTATCGCGCGCTATGGGGCCGCTACAGTGGCCATCTCGGTATTTGTGGGCATCACCCTAGGGGCGAGCGTGGCCGTTGTCCTGTACGGCATTGGCGGCTGCCTGGTGGGTGCTCTGTACGTCGCCCTGCACCGCGTCGTCAGGGACTTCGGGTTCAACACCGCTGTCTGCGAGACTGTGGCGGGATTGGTCGTCATCGGCGGGCTGGCGTGGCTGTGAGTGCGCTTCCGGGTCCATCTTCTGAACGCGTGGGATGGTCGCGCTGAACTGCGCCACATAGAGGCCCGCGATGCCTGTCTCGCCAAAATGGCCATTAGGACGCGCCGAAGCATGTTTCACGGCTGGACGATTGTAGGGGTCTATCTTGACGGCGTTCCCCAGGTCAGCCCGTGGACACCGGAGCCGTCGCGATACAAACACCTAAGGTGGTCGGCGCCACGGAAGCGGACCGTCAGGCGTCTGCGGGCGGTGGACTATCTGCCGTAGAAGCCAACGCTACCACTTCCTCCGCTCCTGCGCCGACTTCATGACCTCGTCGTAAAGCTCCGGCGCTTCCTCGTTCATCTTCTTCAACACGCCGCCCATGGTGCGGATCACGCTGTCGAGCGCAACGCCACTGTCGCCGGCCTCGTCGAGCATGGCCATGATCTTGTCGCGGCGGGCTTCGTTGACGGAGGGGGATGGCTTGTCCGGCTCGCCGCCTTCCGGCTTCGGGTCCGCCCTGGCCGCCATCTCCTTCAGCCGCGCCAGATCGCCTGCGAGGGCCGCCTGATGTGGCCTCCCCTCGCCGGACCACCAGGCCCGCAGCGCCTCGGTTCCCTCATCAGCGGCCTTCTCTGCGGCCTGCAGGGGTGTTTCCGTGGCGGTCTTGGCCGGGGCCTCCCCGCCGTTCGCCCACTCGCCCAGCAATCTGCCGGTGTCCTCGCTGATGGGCTGCCCGGCCGGGAAGGCGTGCGCGTGCTGCTGCTGGAGCTTGATCGGCTGCGGAATCCCCGGCGCCGTCGGCAGCAGCAGCATCGAAGCCGTCATCTCGTACATGAAGTCCTTCGCGCAGATCGGCTGGAACCCCTGCGGCACGATCTGCGTCTTGCCCTTGTCGTCCTTCACCATCGCGACCTTCTCCTCCGCCCGCAGGCAGAAGATGATCGACGCGCGGACCTGGAGGATCGCCTGGACCATGTGCTTGTGGCCCATCTTCGGCTTGATCCAGGCGGCCATTTTGACGGCCTCGCGGCGCTTCCAGTCGTCGCCGGCCATGCGCTGCATTTCTTCTTCGTGCCAGTCGAGGATGCCGCCCTCGCCGGCCCACTCATGCGACGTGCTGTCGATGATGATGACCTTGTACCCAGCGGCGTCGGCGGCCTTGATCGCATCGACGTAGGCGTCGGGGCGGAACGGCGGTTTCAGGTCGGCGTGGTCGAACGCGAACATGCCGCTGTAGTGCAGGCCGCGACCCGCCTCGGTGTCGATCATGGCGACCTTGCCGCCGCCGGCGAGGCCGGTTGCCAGCCGCAGCGCCGACATGGTCTTGCCGGAACCGCTCGGGCCGGCGATCCCGATCAGCAGGGAGGTTTGCTCGCGGACGGCGGGGCGGAAGGAAACCGTCATCGTTCATTCCCCAGCGGCGCCTGCCAGTCGGTCAGCCGCTTCAAGTCGTTGCTCTCGTACTGGTCGCGGATCACTTCTCGCTCCATCTGCCGCGCCTCCTGCCACGGCGGCGCGTCGACATAGCAGACGTGCGCCGGGTAGCCGGGCCAGGAATCGCGCTCCATGCACCAGCGCCAAATGCGGATCGCCTCGTCGACCTTGCGATCCGCCAGATCGACGGCGGCCGGTGTCAGCCCGATCACGGACAGGCAGTACGGCGGCGACGTCTCCTGGATGACGAAGGCGAACTGCGGATCGCGGATGCCCAGCACGGCGCGGATCATGCGGCGATAGAATGCCGCCTGGACGTCGTAGCCGCGGTCGAAGACGGCACGGCGCCACAGTTCCGGGCTCGCGCTGCCGCCGGTCGATTTGTAGTCGTAGAAGATGGCGCCCTTCGTTGGCAGCCAGTCGAGCATGGAGCGGAACCATGTGCCGCCGTCCTCGTGGATCAGCGTTTGCTCGGGCCTGCCGTTGACGAAGGCGTCCTTGGCGTCGCCGGCGGCCAGTTGCACGCGCGCGGCGTCGGCCATGCGGCGCACGTCGTCATAGTGCTTTTCGAGAATGGGGATGCTGCCGGCCAGCCGGGCGGCGTCGCGCAGCGCCTTTGCTTCCTTCGTGCGGAAGCTGTCGGCCGCGATCACCGTCAGCGCCCGCTCGTCGCGCAGCAGCAGCGTATGGGCCGCCGAGCCGATGTCGAACTGCGTCGATTCCTCCGGCTCATGATCCGGGTTCAGCCGCGGGTGCGCGAACCAGGCGTGCCGCGGCGAGTATTCGAGCAGCATCTTGGCGATGGACGCGGAGAGAGACGGCTTCGGACAGGGGTCGAGATGGTAGGCGTCGGGCTTGATGTCGTGGAGGCCGGGTTTGATGGTCATGGTTGCTCCTAATCATCCCACCGGCCACCACGGGCCGGGGTCCAGTTGTTGAACGATCCCCACCGCCCACCGGGTACACGCCACACCATCTCGGCAGGCGTCGGCGGCAGGCGTCGTCGGAACAGGGAAAGGAACCAGCGTTTCATCACACCGTCTCCCTGCTGTCCGCCTTCTGCCGCGCTGCCGTGGCCTTGCGGAATGCCTTCACGCAGCCCTCGATCTCGTTCTGCATGGTTTCCTCGACGTGCCAGATGATCCCGGCGCGGAGTTCCTGGACGGCGGTCTCGGGGGAACGGTCGATGTTGCGCCATGTGTACCAAGGCTCCTGGTCTTGGCGGTCCCGGTACGCCATGACATCGACCTCCCAATCCGCATGGTTGTAGGTCGGTATGCGAACGCGGCACTCGATTTCCGCCAGCGTCCAGCCACCGCCGAGGCGCTGGTAATACGGGAACTCAAGGGTGTCGGTGGTCATGTCAGGGCTCCTTTCGCGCATCACGACCTTCGGGTTTGTCCGACGTGCGGGCATTCCGGCGGGACATCTGAACATCTCGCCCAGTATCCCCAGCGCAGAGCGGGCAATATTCCGACCCCTGAAAGTCCGCGCGCTGCACACTGCTGAACTGACATTCCCCGCATTCAAAAAAGTGGAACTCGGGCTGTTCGGTGTCGGTGTCCATGGTCAGTCCTCCAAGAGGTTGCGGACGCGGCTGGCATTGGCTGGCCGAAAGTCCCCGTCGCCACGCTCGACACGCGCCCAAACTGCGAACGACACACCCGCCCGACGCGCCGCCTCGCGAACGCCAATCCGGTGCTTGGCTCGATAGGCAAGCATCTCTCCCCCCAGCGTGTTCGTTTCAATCTTGCCGGTGTCGCGGCAATAGGGGCACAGCACGGTCTCACTCATTTCATCCCTCCCAGTAGGGGGTGGCGGTCTTCATTACCGATCATTATAGGGTGCGGCCTATTAGGGTCAAGCCTATAATTTTCGTTGACAGGAATGTTACCGCCGGGCGATGCTGCGGCCATGCAGTCATTCAGAGAACAGTTCGCCACCGAAGTCGAGGGATACATGGAGCGCCGGGAACTCACCCCCTCGCGGTTCGGAATCCTGGCGCTCGGCGATCCGAACTTCGTCTTCGAGCTTCGGAAGGGGCGGGCGGTCAGCATGGACGTTGCCGATCGCGTGCGCCGCTTCATGCGCGACAGCGAGGCCGCCTGATGAACCGATTCGTCGAGCGAGGCCGGAACATTTCGGCCGACGGGGCTTTCATCGCCGGTGCCGCCATGGCCGCGCTGGCGATCTGGGCGGCGGTCATTTTTCTCATCATCTGACAGGGAGACAGGGAATGCTCGGGGTAGGGGAGTCATGATCGTCGTTGGCATCGATCCGGGGTTGAGCGGCGCGATCTTCTGGATCGGCGGCCCGAACGGGATGATGTTCGCCGACATGCCGACCGTCCAGATCGACCGCAACGGCAAGAACAAGCGCAGCGTGGACGTCGGCGCTCTCGCCGATATGCTGCGGCACAACATTCCCGATCACGTCTTTCTCGAACAGGTCGGAGCCATGCCGGGCCAGGGCGTCACGTCCATGTTCGCCTTCGGACAGGGTTTTGGCATCATCCTTGGTGTCATCGGCACGCTCGGCATTCCCATGACGCGCGTCTCGCCGATGAAGTGGAAGCGGGCCATGGGCGTGCCGCCGGGCAAGGATGGCGCGCGAGGCCGGGCATCGGAACTTCTTCCGGCCGCAGCGGCTCGCTGGCCCCTCAAAAAGCATGACGGCCGCGCCGAGGCCGCGCTGATAGCCGAGTACGGCCGGCGGCTGCTGAACGGGGCGGGGTAATATGGCGGACGGGGGCAGGGATGTGGTCGAGCGCAGCGTGGCATGAGCACCAGCGGTACATTCTCGGCCCGGACGCGCAATGGGCCATCGGCCAGTTACGCCAGCGCGGCGTGACCTATGACGCGATGCTGGCCGCTTACATGCCGGGCGGCACGCGCATCCGGGTTCCGAACAAGGGCTTCTGGCGTCCTGACGAGAACGGCAAGCCGGCCGTCCTGCTGCCGGTCGTCGCGGGTATCCTGATGCACGAGAACGGCATCGACCGCGAGCCCATCGTCGCCGATATCCTGGCCTTCGATCCCGCGAAGCCGACCGAATGGGGCTTGCGGTACAACGAATTCGGCACCGCGCTTGGCGGCGACAACCTGGAACGCTGCGGCCGGCATGGCATGGCCGACTTCGAGATCACGTTGTACCCGGACCCGCTGTCGTGGTTGCTGGCCGGAGCGCGGGGTGCCGTGCTGCTGCAAGGCCGCGAGTGCCGGAACCTGATCCTGGACGTTCCCCGGCTGAATTGCTCCACCGTGACGCTGGGGCGCATGGTCAGCCAGATCATCGTCCATGGCGACCTTGGGTGGCCAGAAGTCAGGGTGCCAGGGTGAGCCAGAGATTCGTCCCCATCGAATACGCGCAGGGAAGCCCCAGGACGCGCAACTCGAACCGGGGCGGGGACTTGTGGGCGCCGGACAATCCCGGCTATGTGCTGCCCGCGCTGCGCGGCACAGACCCGGTGCAATTCGTCGGCAAGGAAGTGCCGCCGCGGCGATGGGTGGTCGATGGCTGGATACCCGAAGGCGAGGTTCACATGCTGTCCGGCGACGGCGGCGTGGGCAAGTCGCTCCTGGCGCAGCAGCTTATGACCTGCGCCGCGGTGGGCCGGAACTGGCTGGGCATGACGACGCGGCCGTGCCGGGCTGTCGGCATCTTCTGCGAGGACCGCGACGAGGAACTGCACCGGCGCCAGGACGGCATCAACCGGATGCTGGATATCGACTTTTCCGCGCTCGAAAATATGCAGTGGATTTGCCGCAAGGGCGAAGACAACGAGCTGATGCAATACCCGAACGGCTGGGACAAGGGCGCGCCGGTGCCGTTCTTTCAGCAGGTTCACAACTTCTGCCAGGACTTCGGCGCCGAATTGATCGTGCTCGATTCGCTGCATGACCTGTTCAGCGGCAACGAGAATGACCGCCAGCAGACGCGCCAGTTCGTCAACCTGCTGGCCGGGCTGGCGTCGGACCACCACGGCGCCGTCGTTCTTTGCGCGCATCCGTCGCGCGACGGGATGGCGAGCGGCAGCGGGTATTCGGGTTCGACGGCATGGCATAACACGGTGCGTTCGCGCGCCTACCTGACACGGCCGGCCGAAGGCGAGGATGCGGACCCGGATTCGCGGGTGTTGAAGAACATGAAGGCGAATTACGGCGCCATGGGCGGGACGGTCAACATCGCCTACCGGGAAGGCGCGTTCGTCGTGGTCGAGAAGCCGACCGGCGTCTTCAAGGCGATCCAAGACCGCAAGGCCGAGAAGGTGTTCATGGACCTGCTGCGTAACTCCCTTGCCCGCGGCGTCCGCCTGTCGGCGAACAAGCGCGCCAACAATTGGGCGCCGCGGGACATGGAGAAGCCGGCCCTTACGGAAGGCGTCCGGCTGACGGAGTTGGCTTTGGCGATGGACCGGTTGCTCGCGCGCCGCGAGGTTGTTGTCGGCGAGGTCCGTTTTCCCGGTGAGGTGCGCGCGGGCCTGGGATTGCGGCCGGTTCAAGCAGACGATAGCCAGCCTTGACCAGCATCATACGCAGGGCCAGGCGGACGGCGCCGGGTGCGGGCGTCTCGCCGCTCGTCCACTTGTAGATCGTCCGTTCGGCGACGTCGAACATATCGGGCGCCGCGAGTTCGGCGACGGTCTTGCCCAGGGCCAGCCGGGCGGCGTTGAGGCCGGACGGCGTGCGGAGGTCGATGGCGAGGTGTTTGGCTACCATTGGAGAATCCCCGTTATCAGGCAGGCGGACGCGAAGGCCGCGACGATGAAGGCGACGGCGATTGCCACGATCAGCAGGCCGGCGAATGCGCGGGCGATCATGACAGCGCGACCCAGCACAGGACGCCGGCGATCCACAGGGCGGCGACGGCGAGGCGTTGGAGGGTGGCGGCGTTCATGGCCAATCCCCCGCATAGCGTATGACTTCGGCGTAATACCGCAGACGGCGCTCCAGTTCGTCCCGCCGCTTGGCGCGGATGGCCCATGATATGGACTCAATGTCGGCCATGGCCATTTTTAGCGCGTCGAGAAGTTGCGGGGCGGCGTCGCGCACCGGGTCCGCCGGTGGCTGGCTTGCCAATTCAATGCCGTGCCGCGCCAAGTCAGCAATACGCCTCATGGGATATTGATATCCGCCATCGTTTTTGTGGTGGTGGTCGGCCAGGCCATGGATGGCAACCAATACGGCCCGCATCCAGACGTTTTCCTGTAGCGCGTTCATGGCGCCACCTTCGCCGGCGGGTTGGCCGGCAGCGTGGCCAGCATCCGAATCACCATATTGCGCGGGATAACGGCCAGGATATCGCCCGATTTGTTCACAAGCTGAACGCTGTCCGTGTCGCGGTCATAGATCGGCACGAGGCCGGGTGTCGGCACAAGGTTGGTCAAGGCTATTCCTCCGGTTGATCGTGGTTGCGGTATTTCAGCAGCCAGGAGCCGACGGCGAGGAACACAAGCGCGACGGCGACTCCTGACAGCAGGGCGGCGGCAATGGCGGCGATCGTGGTCATGAGCGGCCCTCCGCCTTGGCGAGCGCGGCGCGGGCGGTATCGAATGCACGCTCGCACAGGGCGGTTTGATTGTCCCACCACAGCCGCCAGATTTTTTCGCCGTCCGGGTGAGTGTCGCGCGTTTGCGAACCATAATCCGGGCCGGTCTTTTCGGCGTCGCCCCATGCGATCATCGCCCGTGCCGCCGCCAGCAACTCCGGCGCCGCGTCGCGCAGCGGGTCGGGGGCGGGTGGCGCTTTTGTGCCGTCAAGAACTTCATCCGCATCCATCAAAGCGTCGTCCATGGAAACGCCCGATGTTTCGTCGCCGCCACGCACGCAGCGCACCAATTCCGCCAACACCTCCCGCAGCCGGTCGCGTTCGGCGGCGGTTTCGGGGGCGGCGGCGATGAGGGCGGCGTTGGCTTCGGCGGGGACCGTCACCCCGGTATCGACGCGGAAAAATGCCTCGGCAATGCAATACTTTTTGCCGTTGATTTCGGCGCCAATTCCAAAGTCATATCCGCCGTTTGTCGGTATTCCGGCTCGCTTGACTTCCCAAGGTCCGGGCGTACCATGTGCCGGCGGCCCATCCGATCATCGGGGCGAAGCACATCAGGAAAAACAGAACGATGAATGTGGCCGACATGGCGTCATCTCCGAAGCGGTTGAACATGACGAAACCATACCTGCCCAAAAGGCATGTTGTCCACTGCCGATCATTCACGTTTTCGTGAGCGGATTTGCGGCGCAAAGCAGGCTCGAAACAGAGCCCAGAAACATGCCCGCCAGCACGCCTATATGATAGGTGTCAGAGACCACCGCGGAACCGTTCGCCATGCCGCGCCATGCACGCCCGACACAGACAACCATAAGCACGGGCCCAACGTCGCCGCGCAACCGACAGGCGCACCCGAGACAGCCGCGAATCAGCTCAACGAAACTGCCTATAAGGCACCCGACGATTCGCACCGAAACCGCTCGAAATCAATAATTCCGCATCCGTAACGAAATATTTTTTGCCATACATTTTCTAATGCGAAACCGTGACATTCTTGCAACATTGCAAAGCATCAAAACAGCTAACACACTGAAAACAAACCGCGATTAGACCCGAGTCCGGAAGCGCCTACATGAGAAAAATGATTGCATGCATAAGCCATTGAAACCGCACAACATTTTATTTCCGACGCGACAATCCATTGTCATCGCATAACATTCCGGTTGTATTTTCCCATTGCAACGCATATGCAACGCATTTTGGGTCAGCCCAAATCACACAACACAAACAACAACTTACAAACAGCCGATGCGTTGCAGCTTTTGTTAACCATTGCATTATTGCCTATCCCTTAGTCCCTTCGGGACGTCGGGATAGCCAATAAGGGCCTGCGGCCTGCCCGGCTATTGACAGTCCTTGGCCATCGGCTGTATGGATCAATTCATGCCTCGCCCAGTCATGCCAAAGCGCCAGAGGCGGAGCACCAAATCCCCTCATCCGACGATGCAGCGCACGCCCGCCCTGGAAGGGCTAAGCGGGCGCAGCATCATCCGCACCTATCGGCACATAACCCAAGAGCATCGCCTGCCCAAACTGTCAGGCGCTCAATACACGTTCGTGGTCTGCCTGACCCGCGGCATGGGACCGCTCAAATCCTTTCAGACAGCCTATCCGAAACAGGCCACGTCCCGACCGTTGAGCGCACAAGCTCATGCCGCTTCAATTCTGTGCCAGTCGGACGCCATCCTGGCCTGGGTCGACCACATGGCCAGAAACGAGGTAACAGCCGCTGTCAGGACCCAAGCGGAGCACATTGCCCAACTGGAATTGGTCAAGGCAGCAGCGCTGGATCTGGATGAGGTAGAGACAGCACGGAAGGCTGAGGTGGATATTGGGAAGGTGTCCGGATTGTACATAGACCGCTCCGTGCAGGAGACACACGTCACCATCAGCCCGCATTCGCTCGAACATGCCTTGGTCGCACGCGATCCAGACCTGGCGCAACGGCTCACTCGCTTGCGTGCTGCTCTGGCGGACGGTGGCGCGAGTGATCCGAAGCTGATCGAAGGCATTGCCCGCGACGTGATGGTGACTGAGAAGCCACAAGATGTGGTGCCAGAGGGGCATAAACGATCACGGAAACGTGATAATCGCTGAGAAATGGCGGAATTCCGCCATTCTCTGTTTTACGGAATAAACCTTACCGCCTCAGTTAGGCAATATGCACAATGGCCCGCTCCGTGCTATGCTTTCGGCATGGCACAAACAATTCCACTATCGACTCGGTTCTGGCGCTTTGTAACGCCCAGTGACGGCTGTTGGATGTGGCGTGGGCAGCGCAATCAAGCGGGATACGGCCAGCTAACGAGCATGACCGATGGCGTGAGGGTAGCACACTCGGCTCACAGGCTATCGTGGGAACTGCATCGCGGCCCTATACCTGCAGGCCTATGGGTGCTGCACCATTGCGACAACCCATCTTGCGTGAACCCCGCCCATCTATTCGTCGGAACCGCAGCCGACAACACGGCTGACATGATTGCCAAGGGTCGCGGCAATAAGACTGGGCGGCGGCGCAAACTGGCAGATGACCAAGTTCGCGCCATCCGTGCCGACGACCGCGCGGCGCATTATGTGGCGCATCAATACGGCGTGTCAGAATCCACGATTTACAACATCAGGGCAGGCCGCCAGAAACAGGCGGTTATCTAACTCACGATTTCGTGATTGGACCGCTCGACCTGGCCGTGGTTTCGTGTCGCCGGCTGGATGGCAAGCGTTCTCGACCGCTTTTCGGCCGGGAGAGGGGCCGGCCCCACCCCTTCGGGGTCGTCGGTTTCGCGTTCTAGACCGGGTCTATGGCTCCGCTCCCCCTATGGCCCGATAATCACTCGCAACTTGATTTCTGGAGGTCATGATGGAGTTCACCGAGGAACAGCAGGCGGCCCTGCATAAGCGGATGAGGAAGGCGGCTGGCGCCATTTTGGGTGCGGCGCCGGCGGTTGATCTTGTGAACATGGACACGACGACGTCGAAGGTCGCTGTCGTTCTGGCGACGGTTGAGTATTTGATGAGGGTTGGCATTTTGGAGCCGGGCCCGGAATCTCGGCGTGTGATGGGGCTTGTCAACTAGCCGCATCCGTAGCTCCCCGCCCTCTACGGCCCTAATAACCGTTCTCAACTGGAGGTTCTGATGGTCCTGACCTTCAAGATTGGCTTCACGTTGGTTGTCGTGGGGTTGGTTTCCTCTCTGTTTTGGCTGTCGGTTTCGGCGGTTTCGTGGACGCTGTCGGCGATTTTCGGTTTGATGGCGGTTGGCGGGGGTCTTTTGGCGGGCTGTATGCTGCACGCGATCTGGTTTCCCGAGGAGATGGAGAAGAAGCGGTGAGCTCCGACGTCGAGATGGCGAAATTGCGTTTGGAGTGCCTGAAGCTGGCTGGCGGCGACCGTGTGAAGGCCGCCGGGCATGTGAGGTTCGTGCTGCACGGGGTTTCGGAGCGCGATTCGGCGCCCGAGATCGACCTGACGGGGCTTCTGGGGGGCGGCGGGGCCTATGAAACGCTCCGCGCCAAAGAACCGCGCCAGCCGGCGGCTTCGGCTCAGTGGATGCCCAGCGACGATCTTCATCGTCTGGCCGAAGGATCCACCGCCCCGACCGTCGCCATCCCCATCGAGCCGTCCGACGATGACATTGAGGCGATGAGGGCCGCTATTCGACGCATGGCGGTAGACAACGGCGGTCTCGATTGGGACCTTGTTGCCCGCGCCGCCTACCGCGCCCTCGTCGACCGCCACCGCTGACCTCACGACTTCGTGATTTGACGCCCGGCGGGCCGTTGGGCAGGGTTTCGGGGGAAACAGGGGAGATTCCGATGGCAGACGAGACCAAATGGCGATGCCCGCGCTGCACGATGACGTTCTATCGTTCGCGGCCGGCTGGCGCGCACGGACTGGAGATCACGACCTGCGCCGAGCGGGGTTGTTCGGTGCGGTTCGGGCATGGCATCCGGGAGAAGGGCCGGGTAGGGGGAGGCACGAAGCCTGTCCGCGTCTGGCTGGAACCGCACGTTGGCCCGGAAGCCTGAGACCTTGGCCGAGTTCCTGGAGCGCCGGATGGGCGGCGAGGTCGATTGGAGCCGGGCTGTGGCGCTGGCCGACGAGTTCGCGGCGATGCGTCGGCTTGGGGTTTTGGTTGACCGCCGGGTGCGCGATGGCGAGCCACGGAACAGGAAGGCAGGGAACCAGCCATGACCGAACCGTTGACGGCGGAGCAGGTTGCCGAGTTTCGAGAGATGGTAGCCGACGGAAGAATGGGCTTCGTTGACGAGCGCGCCCGCCTTCTCGCCACCATCGACGCCCTGACGGCGGAACGTGACGAGGCGCGGGCCGATGCCGGCATGTGGGAACTGCACGACACGCAGCAGAGGGCTCGTTGCGTCGAACATTTGAAGGAACTGAAATCTTCGCGGGATCGCATCGCCTCCCTTGAGCGGGTGGTGGAGGCGGCGCGGGAGTTCCGCGACAACGGCACCGTCCTGACTGTGTGCGGGGGCGGTCCATGCCAGCGGGTCATCGAATACAGCGACAACAGCGACCCGCAAGCCAAGTTGTTCGCTGCCCTGAAAGCGCATGACGCAGTTGGGGCCCCGACAGCCGACCGCGAAGGCACGGGTAGCGGCGGCATCAATTCTCAGATCGACGGCGTCGAGGATAGGGCGGAAGCCCCAGACGAGCCGGAGGGCTTCGGGAATGGGTGAGCCGTGGAATATCTGCCCGCACTGCGGCACGTCGATGTGGCTGGACACCGGAGGGGGGCACTGCCCGAAGCAAGGTGACGGCTATCACCCGGTAGTCGTTACCTACACGACGGACAACACCCTCCCTCCCCGCAACATCGACAAGGAGGCGGAGTAGATGGAAATCGTCGGATGGCTGGTCGTCGCCGCTAACCGGGCTCGCTACAATCGCTTGGAGGGCCGTATCACCCGCGTCCTCACCAAGAAACCCGACACCGCCTCCAATGAGGTGGCGATCCGCATTGCGCTTGACTTGCCCGATACCCTGTTCGAGCGCCCGCAACTCGAAGCCAGAATTTCGGTGCCGGGCGACTCGCTGGGGGCGCCGCTGATCGCTGCCGACGTTCAAGAAAACATCGCGGCAATTCTGACTGAACAATTGGGAATGCGGGTGCGCCTGTCGGCCGGCCAGCCCGAGGAGGCGGACGATGCCTGACACCCCCAAGCCGTGCGGGAAGTTTGCCTCCATATCGGCCTGGAACAGGAGATCATAGGTGCGGTACGCGCAAGAGAAGTCCGGGCAAAAATTGCATCTGGTTGCGGAGCCTGGCGAGGAAGCCCATGGGAACATAATCCGTGCCGGCCAGTTGTCGCAGCCGCTTTGCGGACGGCGCGTCGGCGGTTATCGAATGACCGCCAACTTTTCGCTGGCTCACGCCTGCAAGAACTATTGCCGCGTATGGGCGGCGCGGAACAGGGGACAGGCGTGATGCACCGTGACCACCTGATCGACGCCCTGATCGTGGCCGCCGCCGTCTTTCTCGCGCTGGCGATCTATTGGGTCGACGGAGGGGTGCCGTGGTAGACGACGAAATTACCGCCGAAGACCTCGCGCGTGACAGCCACGAAGGCTGGCGCGTCGCCATCCAGGCCATCCGGTATCGCAAGATCAGGTCTGGCGAGGTCGCGCCGCTGGATTCCGAGGAACTGCGCCAGGCGTGGCTCGATTGGGCGAGGTACTGCTGACATGGCCAACGTCGAGATCACCCGCGTCCGCGTCGACCTCGACGACGACACCGTGGCCCATCTCCAGGACGCCGGCCTGCTGTCGCTCGACGAGGCGTTCGACGCCAAGGCCATCGCGTCGGCGCTGCGCTGCGCCGCGGCGGTGTGCGGGCGGATGGGTCGGCGGACGATGGGCGCAGGACATTGAGTTAACAGGGGAGGGTATAGGCGGCGAACGGCGGCGTCACCGGCTGACTCCGAAGGCCCTTTCAGCAAGAAAGGCTCGATCCGGCTCCCCTGGCGGCTGATGCCGTTACATACTGGAAATCGAGCCAACCGCCGTATTTTCGAGGAGGAGAAGATGGAACTGCTGTATCTGATTTCTCAGCTTCTGGTATTCGCGTCCGGGCTTGGCCAGGAGCGCACCGAGCCACGCGAGCCGCCACGACAAGAGCGCACCGTTGACGCCGGCAGCCAATCGGCGCCATCTTTGTCGCCGCGAGATTGACCCGAGGGCGATATGGCCGAAGCGCAGGTTGACGAGCGGGAATTTCAGCGGTGGGTCGTGACATCGCCATGGTTCAACGACCTCGCCTCGACGATGGGCCTGACCAGCGACCAGATGAAGGCGATGCTGGCCCGGCAGATTTTCAACGACACCGAATACGACTGGCGCACCATGTATAGCGCGAACCTGTCGCCGACCGTCGGCGCGGGGAAACTGTCGCTGCCCAAGGCGACGTCCATTGGCACGTCCCTGCTGTCGGCCAGCCAGCAGATTGAGAATTTCTTCACCGACAGGTTCGGCGTCGCGTCGAAGTTCTTCGGCGACACGGCTGACGCGGCGCTGCGGGCGGCATCGTCGCTGGGTTTCCTGCCTGGGTACACCACGCCCGGAGACGTTTCGGACACATCGGCGCTGGCAAAGTCGCTGAACGATTACGCGGCGTCGGGTGTTTCCTTCGCCGCCGACACGGCCGCGCCGTCGCCGGGGCTGTCCTTCGCTTCCGACACCGCGCCTCCCGACAATAGCCTCATGAACTTCGACCTCAGCACGCTGGGCAGCGACATCATGGAGCGCGTGAGCGGCATAGCGGGGGATGTCCGGACGCTTGCAGCCCCGCTGACAGGGCCGAACCAGCCGCCGCGCGCCGCCAACCCGCAGGAGCTTGGCATTCTCAGTGGTCTTATCGAAACCTACCTGACATCGCCGACGAGCATCCCAGGGTTGGCGTACAACGCGACGAATCTCCTCGCCAACACCGTCGGCAGGGGCTTGAGCGCGCTGGGCTTCGAGGGCGTCAACGGCCCCGCCGTGCCCTTCAGCGAGCGTGGCGTTTCGATGTTCAACGAGCCGCAGCGGTTCTCTGACGCCTACTACGAGCGCACGGGCATCGCGCCGCCGGGCGGTGGGTATGGCGTCGGCGAGGACCGGCTGGCCGCCCTGAGCCGCGCCGCCGAGGATCGCGACAGCAATTTTGGCCGCAGCGGCACGGTCAGTCGCGAGGACAGCCTCCGCGGACTGTCCGAGCCGGGCACCGGCGGGCTCTACTGACGCCTGATTGACGCCGCCGCCCGATTGCGGTTATCGTCGGCCTGACGCTGACTCCCTGTCGCCGTCCCCAGGAGGGCCGATGCCCGGAACACGTAGGACCGTTTTCCCATCCAGGACCGCACGGGCTTTCGTGTTGTCGGCCCTCCTGCCGCTTGCCATGTGCGACACCCCGGCGCTGGCGCAAAACGCCGTCTCGCCGTTGAACGTCGCCCGCACCACCCCTGACCTCGCCGTCACGGCGTCCGCGAGCGCGGCCTACGCCATTCCCGGCGGCACCGTGCGGTGGATTTACCTCAAGAACGACTGCGCCAAGCCGCTTTGGTTCGACCTGGAGGGGCGCGACCTCTATCCGCTGAAACTCTTGCAGAACCAGGCGTTCGAGGGGTATTTCAGGGTGAACTCGATCAAGGTGAGCCCCGACAACACCGGGACAGCCTGCACTTTCACGGCCGTCGGCGGCCGGTAACACGGAGGAAGACATGCGACTCTTCAAGAACAGCTTGGCGGCCGTTGCGGTCGCCGCGGCGCTGATCGTGGGGCTCGCGTCCGCCCCCGTGCTGGCGCAGACCGTCACCGAACTACCCGGCCCGGAGCCGTCGGCGAAGATTCAGCGCGCCACCGGCAAGACCATCGACTTCTCGGGCGGCAACTCGACCACCACCAGCTACGACGTGTTCGACTTCGGCTTCACGTCCGATCTGGTCAAACTCTGCATTCTTCCCGGCAGCGCGACGGTGCATTTCCGTCTCGCCAACGCGGTGACGAACTCGCCGACGGCGATGGCCACCGCTCTCGCCGCGCAGCGTGCCACGGCGCCGATTTCAACCTCGGCAGCCTTCATTACCGGGGCCAACGTCTACGGCAGCGGCACCTTGGAGCGATCCTTGCCGCTGGCCACAGGCGTCATTTCCCCGGCTTCGGCGTGGACGCAGAACTCCGGCGGCTTCGGCAAGGAATGTACGGTGTTCCCCTTCCGCACGCCGGGCCTCGTGGCGCACGTCGTTTCTGGCATCGCGACGGTTGAAGCCTGGGCGGTTTCGCGCTAGGCTTCGTCCGTCCAGACGTTTTGCCTCCCTGAACGACCCCCAAACTGGCCCGGCGCTCCAACCGCCGGGCCTTTTTCTTGATCGGCCATGAAGACCAACATCCTCGAACAGCAGCGCATCGCGTCCATGACGACGCAGGAGATTTACCAGCAGGCGCTGCTGAACATGCTGCGCGACAAGCTGCAATTCTACCGGCCGTACCCGAAGCAGTTCGAGTTCCACTCGCTGGGCCTGACGAGCCGCGAGCGCCTGCTGATGGCGGGCAACCAGGAGGGAAAGGCGGGAAGGTTCGATGAGCCCGTTCTGACGCCGACCGGGTGGGTGGAAATAGGCAAGATCAAGGTGGGGGACGAAGTCATTGCCGGCGACGGCTCGGTGACGCGCGTGACGGGCGTGTTTCCTCAAGGGGTCAAGGATCTCGTCGAGGTCGAATTCTGCTACGGCACGAAGATTGTCGTCTGCGCGGACCATCTGTGGAAGGTCTTGAAGCCGGCGAATCGGTTCACGACGACGAGCCTTTCCTTGCCACGGAAGAAGGGCGAGAAGCGGAGAACAAGGCAGATTCCCAACCCGAAGTTCGGAGAGTGGTCGGTCGAGAGCACGGGGGTGATGCGCGCGGCCTACGGCGACGCGCCCGCCCCCAAGTACCGCTATGCCGTGCCGGCCGTGGGGGCGGCTGAACTCGCCCCCCAAAGCGTTCCGATAGACCCTTACGTCCTGGGGCTTCTGCTTGGCGACGGTGGCCTGACGCACAATGTTTCGTTCACGACCGCAGACCAGGACATCGTGGATGCCATGGTGGCCGAGGCGGCTCGGTTTGGGTGCCGGGTGGCACCACGGCGGCCAATGCAGTACGCCGTTGTTGGCAACAGCGCCTTTCGGGAGGCGCTTCGTGGCCTGAATGTCGCGGGGAAGGGCGCTGCGGCCAAGCGCGTGCCGGAGGCATACCTGTGGAATGCGCCGGGAATCCGCCTCGCCATCTTGCAGGGGCTGATGGACACCGATGGGACGTGCGAAAAAAGCGGCGTGACCAGTTTCACGTCGATTTCCCTCGGGCTGGCTGAAGATGTCGCGTTCCTGGTGCGCTCGTTCGGCGGCAAATGCTACATCCGAAGCCGCATCACGTCGTACACGCACAAGGGTGAAAAGAAACAGGGGAGGCGGTCGTACACGGTCATCATCCGCCTGCCGCATGTGCCAATTTTCAGGCTGCGCAGGAAACTCGCGCGCTACATCCGGCCGACATCGACGTCCGACCATCACATCATCGTCGGATATCGGGACGCGGCGCCGGCCGAGGCGGTCTGCATCAGCGTCGCCCACCCGGACCGGACCTACGTCATGCGCGACTTCATCGTCACGCACAATTCGTTCTCCGGCGCCATGGAGATGGCCATCCACCTGACGGGCCGCTATCCGCCGTGGTGGCAGGGCCGGCGCTACCTGCGCCCGATCCTGGCCTGGACCGGCTCCGAATCGAACGAGACGTCGCGCGAACTGATCCAGTCGGCGCTGCTTGGCACGGAGACGCTCGACCGGATGCACCCCGACTTCGGCACCGGGGCGATCCCAGGCGAGTGCATCGTCGGCGTGACCTCGCGCTATGCCGGCGTCAAGGACGTGGCCGACCAGATCGTGGTGCGCCACGTCAGCGGCGGCTTCAGCCGCGTCATGCTGAAGGTCTACGAGCAGGGGTGGCAGAAGTTCCAGGGCAAGAAGGTCGACCTGGTGTGGCTCGACGAGGAGCCGCCGCAGTTCCAGATTTACTCGGAATGCCTGACCCGCACGCAGGCCGCCGAGCACGGGATGCTGTACCTGACCTTCACGCCGCTGCGCGGCACCACCGACGTCGTCAACCAGTTCCTGGAGAGCGACGGCGAGACGCGGGAGAACAACCAGAGCCGCGCCGTCGTCAACATGACGATCTACGACTGCATCGGCGGTGTGTGGCCGGAAGGGACGCCGTTCGCCGGCCAGTCCTGGAAGGGCCACTACACGAAGGAGAAGGCCGAGGCCATCGTCGCGCAGTACCCGAAGCACGAGCGCCGCACCCGCGCGCTGGGCGTGCCGATGATGGGCGAGGGCATGGTGTGGCCATTCGACCAGGAGGATTTCGTCGTCCCGGCGTTCAAGATTCCCAAGCACTTCCCGCAGATCGCCGGCTGCGACTTCGGCATCGACCACCCGTTCGGCTTCTGCACGCTGGCCTGGGATCGCGACAGCGACACCGTCTACCTGACCGGAAGCTGGCGCATCAACGGCCAGACGCCGGGCGGGCACTGCGACCTGATGCGCCGGATTTGCGACGACTGGATGCCCATCGCGTGGCCCCACGACGGCGACAACAAGGAGCGCGGCACCGGCGCCAAGCTGATCGCCAGCTACCGCGCGCGGCTGCACAATTTCCTGCCGTACAGCGCCCGCTACGAGAAGGACAAGGGCGGGCCGCAGCCGGTCGAGCCCATCGTGCTGAACGTCAGCGAGCGCATCCAGCAGGGCACGTTCAAGGTGTTCGAGCACTGCTCGGACTGGCTGGAGGAACAGCGGATGTTCCACCGCAAGGACGGCCGCATCGTTCCGAAAAAGGATGACGCGATCAAGGCGAGCCTGTATGCCTTGATGGAGTTGCGGCACGCCCGGACCAAGCCGGAGCCGCAGCCGATACGCCGTTCGAGGCCGATCCTGACGCAGTGGGGAGCGCCCGCCTGATGGACGCATCGAAGTTCGAGACCATCTGCCGCAAGAACGGTTTCAACCCGCTGACGCCGATCAACACCAGGCACGGCCGCGTCCTGGTCGCCGAGCGGTATTTCAACCATCATCCCGAGTTCGAGTGGCCGCACTGGCAGACGCTGTGGACGTTCGACCGTAACGGCCTCGACGTGGCGCAGAAGCTCTACTTCAAGTTCGGCGCCGCCTCGCAGGCCCGCCGGCGCGACGCCGCGGCAAAGGCCGCCGCCGCATGGGTGAAGGACAACCAGACCGTTGGCCGATACAAAAACTAACGGCGTCCCCGAGACGCGGACCAGCCTGGAGTTCAGCGACAGCGAGAAGCGCGCCATCGCCGAGTTCGTGCTGGAGCAGTATGAGCGCCGCAAGGACGCCCGCAAGGACGAGGAGATGCGCTGGACGGAGATCGACCGTCAGCTTCGCATGGACCCGGAGCCGCGCATGGACGCGCGCACGGGCAAGCCCGTCGAGGGTTCGGGTTGGATGCCGCAGCTTGAAATGCACACCCAGGCGCAGGCCCACGAGGCGCTGACCGCCGACGCCCGCCGGCTGATTTTCCCGAAGGACAAGTCGTGGTTCACCGCGCACGCGCTGATGACCGACGACTGGCTGGAAGCATCGAAGGACTTCACCTTCATCCCCGGCATGAAGAACGACATGCCATCGAGCGGCGTCGACCAGGAGGCCGCCGACGTCATCGTCGAATCGGCGATCAACCACTGGCACGGCATGTATAGCTTCCGCGCCCATATCGACCAGATTTTCGGGCAGGCGTTCAGCTATGGGATGGGCGTCGCTCGCGTCCGCATGATGCGGGTGTCAAAGTCGACGACCGACTATCGCGGCGGCGGCGTGGCGGACGGCCGGCTGATCCCGGCCGTGATCCCGCGCAGCATCCGCGACACCTACCTGGACAGCACGCCATCGGCCGTCATGCGCGAGGGCTTCATGGTGGCGCCGGTCAATATCGAGTGCTGCCGGATGCGCCTTGCCGACCTGAAGATGGCTGCGGCGCAGGGCTCGACCGACACTGGTAGCGAGCGCGGCGGCTGGCAGCGCGAACTTCTGTTCGCCATCGAGGACGACCCGCTGAAGCCCGACATCGAAGTGCTCGACTTCGAGGGCGATATGATGATTCCGGTGTCGGGGTCTGGCAGCATCTATGCGCCGAACATGGTCGGCCGCGTCGCGTTCGGCCGGGCCGGTGGGCCGCATCTGATCCGCCTCGCCAAGCGCGACTTCCCGTTCAACAGCTACCTGCTGTTCCCGTACCATCGCGTGTTCATGGACAACGCCTACGCGACCAGCCCTATCATCATGGGTTCGCCGCTGCACAAGGCGCTGACGGAATCGGTCAACCGGCTTATGCAGGCCGCCGCGCTGAACGTCCAGCCGCCGGTGCAGTACGACCCCAACGATCAGTGGCTGATGGCTACGGGCGGGCCGGACCTGTCGCCGAACGCCGCCTGGCCATCGCAGTCCGACATCAAGGTTCATGAGGTCGGCAACCTGGCCGAAATGCTCCAGGTGTTCGCCATCCTCGGCGGCGGCCATGAGGACGTGACCGGCGTCAACAAGCCTCGCCTGGGCGCGCAGACGAAGTCGCACCAGACCGCGTTCGCCGTCGACAGCGAGATCGGCCGTGGCCTCGTGCGCACGGTGGATTTCGTCGCCGACCAGATGGACAACCCGTTCCAGAACATGCTGTGCATGGAATACGAGATGTGCCGCAAGGCGTTCACCGAGCGCCCGGAGCCGGTATTCTCGCACCGCTGGCGCATGTGGATGAACATCGCCCGCGAGGTGCTGCCGGAGCGCGCCATCTTCGAGACGCACGGCTCGGCCGGGCCGCTGGAGGATCGCGAGCGGGCGCAGAAGCAGATGCAGGCGTTGCAGGCGCTCCTGCAACTGGAGCCGGTCGTCGTGCAGATGGGCCAGCAGCCGCTGAACTACGAGGCGATTCGCCGTTTCATCCTGTCCGAAGGGGGCTTCCCGGATGTCGACCAGTTCCTCCCCGCCCAACCTGCTCGACCAGCTATCCCCGCAGGACCGGGCGACGCTGGACCGGCTGGCGGCGGACCCGTCGGTGCGGGCGCTCCTGCTGCACCTGCGCCAGATTCAGCCGACCGGATTATCGCCATGGCGACCGGCGGCCAGGGGTGACAAGGCAAATACGGTTGCAATGAGCACAGAGGAATGGCTACATAAGGCCATCTTTGCGTCGGGAGCAATGGACGGTCGCGGTTTCGTGATCTCCCTGCTCCTCGGCGAGATAGGCAGACAGGGACAGCCGAAGGAACCGACTTGATGGCAGAGCCGAACGAAGCCGCCGCCCAGGAAGCCACCCAGCAGGACGCCGCCGCAACGGCAGCCGCCGAGACGGCCAAGGGCACTACCACGGGCGGCGCCGACGACCTCGAAGGCATCCTTTCCACCATTCGCGAGTACCGGGAGGAGACC
This sequence comes from Rhodospirillaceae bacterium, assembly GCA_038110665.1. Classification (GTDB taxonomy): domain Bacteria; phylum Pseudomonadota; class Alphaproteobacteria; order Rhodospirillales; family Casp-alpha2; genus TMED8. Next base: position 28,561 of record JAYNJY010000001.1, read on the forward strand.
GCCTCTCCCGGCCCGACCACCCAGCAGCGCGAACCCGGAGACACCGGCCAGCGTTCGCAGCGGACGGGCGAAACCGGCGGGTCCGAAGACCACGGCACGAAGACGACGCAGGATCGCCTCGATCCGAACCGCGTCGAGGCCATCGAGCGGCGCATCATCCGCGACGATGTCAACCGTGCCATCGAGACCATGCGTTCGGCCCAGCCGGCGTTGAAGACCTTCGACGGAGACACCCTGGAGGCGTACCTGAACGCCCAGGCCACCCGCGATCCCCGGATCAGGGCGGCATGGCTGCGCAGGGATGCCGATCCAGGCACGTTCCAGAAGGTCGTCACCGGCCTGGCCCGGCGTATGGCTTCCGGTCTTCCGGCCCCCGTGGACGCCTCGGCCGCCGGCGAGCGTGGTGCGGCGGTCGCGGCGGCGCGCGGCGCCACGCAACAGCAGTCGGCCGCCGACCTGGAGGACGCGAAAGTCCTTGCCATGTCGGATCGCGAGTTCGACCAGCTTTGGAACAAGCTGAGTCGACGCGCCTAGGCCGCGTCCAGAGGACTGAACGATGACCCTTACAACCGTCACTGAACTCTCCGCCCCGGTAAACGTCGTCTTCCAGAAGAAGTTTCTGAAGGACGCGCGGCAGCGGTGCCCGTATTTCATCGGATCGCGCCCCGGCGACGTTCTTCAGTCGCACAACGGCAGCTTCAGCGTCCGGTGGCGTCGCTACGACAACATGACGCCGACCACCACCGCCCTGACGGCCCTGACCGGCTCGGAAACCTACCCGACCCGCACGGCCTCCCAGGCGTCGAAGACCGACATCGACGCGACCGTCAGCAAGTACGGCGATCACATCATTCTCAACGAGGAAGCCGACCTCATCAACTTCAACGGCCAGACCGCTGAATTGGTCGAGGTCATGGCGGTGCAGGCCGGCCGGTCGCTAAACCGGCTCCAGCGCAACACGCTGGAGGACAACGTCACGCTGGTCTACGCCGACGGCGCCACGACTGACGGCGGCGTTTCCTCGCCGATCAGCCTGACCCTGATCCGCTCGGCCGTGAACGCCCTGGCCCGCCAGTCGGCCATGAAGTTCATGCCGGCCACCGGCGGTTCGAGCCTCGAAGGCACCAGCCCCATGCGGGAATCGTACTGGGGCCTCTGCCACGTCGACGTCGAGGAGGATATCCGCGACATCGCCGGCTTCATCCCGGTCGAACGGTACATGACGCAGACCCGCGTGGAATCCGGCGAGTTCGGGGCGGTCGGCGGCGTGCGCTGGATCAGCACTGAGGAAGCCTCCGCCGACGCCGACCTCGGCGACACGGCCGGCAACACGGTGCGCAGCACGACCGGCGTCAGCGCCGACCTCTACACCAGCATCATCCTGGGCATGAACGCCCACGGCGCCCTGAGCCTGGACGCCGATCTGGTGCGGCGCATCTACAAGGCCGGCGACCCGATCCCTGGGATCATCATGATCCAGAAGGGCAAGGGCTCGGCCGGCACCGCCGATCCGCTGAACGAGTTGGCGACCATCGGCTGGAAGTCCTGGCACGCGGGCGCCCTGATCGGCCCGAGCACCAGCAATTCCGGCTGGGCGCGTGGGCTGCGGACGGCGGCTCGCAAGCTGACCTGATGACCGTCACATACGGCCACTGAGCGGGGCGGCGGGTTTCGGCCCGCCGCCCTTTTCGTAACGATAGAGAGGTCCTGATGCCCATTCCCCACGAAGGCCCGCAGACGGCGGCATTCCTTCGCGCCCTGTTCAGCGAGGACGACAGCCAGCGGCCGGAGTTCGATGTCGGCCCGGCGGCGCTGCGCCGTTCGGAACTCATCAAGATGGCCGAGATGATCGGCGAGACGCTGGATTCCAACCTGGGCGCCAAGCAGATGGTGCCGTTCATCAACCAGTGGCTGCTCGCCGGCCGCTACGATCATCTGGCGAACGGGATTCACGACCCCGCCAGCGCCGCAGCGAACAGCACGCGCGAGACGGCGGACCTGAAACGCGAGTTGAACAAGGCCGGCCAGGAGATCGCGGCCATGCGCCAGATGTTCTCCGAGTTCGTCAACTCGGCGGACCAGGATGAGGCGCTGGCCAAGATGCGCGCCTACGTCAATGGCGACGACCCGGCGGCGCAGGCGGAGATGGAGGAGGACGATATCCTCTCGGGCCGCGCTGGCGGCAATCTAAACGCCATGTCGTGGGAGGATGTCGAGGCCATGAGCTTCGCCGACCTGCGCGCCTACGCCCGCGACAACTGCAAACTGCCGACGCACAAGAAGAACTACGAGACCCTGCTGGCCGACGTGCGCAAGTTCCTGATGATCGACCCTGTTGCGCTGATGGCCGACGAAGACGATGATGGCGCCGACGTGAACGAGGCGGAGTCCGAGGATGTCGCGCACGCTGCTACAGGAAGTTAATGCCGTTCTGAAGAAGGCGTCGGTCATCCAGGGCTCGACGGGTGAACTGTCGAGCCTGACCGACTCGGCCCTCCAGGTCGACATCGACCTCGTCGTCAAGGCGTGGAACCGCGTCCTGCTGGACTTGTTCCGTGCCGGCGTCAAGATCAACACCCTGAGCACGGGAACGCTGACGCTGGTCACGGACACGCGCGAGTATGCCGTGCCGTCCGACTACGTCGAGATCGCCGACCCGGTGTTCCTGGACAACACACTGGGCAACCGGCTGACCCCCTTCCCCGGCGGCTATACGGCGCTGCGCCAGCACCTGCTGATTCCCGGCAACTACACCGGCCTGCCGAACACCTGGGTAATCAACCCGACGAACAACAACATCATGCTCGACAACCTGCCCACCTCCGGGGAGAACGGCCGTGCGTATTCGTACATCTATCGGGCTACAGGCCTGCTGTCGGCGGCTGCTGATACGTTTGTGCTGCGCGACGATGCCGTGGAAGCAATGGAGGATGCGGTAGAGCAGATGTACGCCCGCCACAAGAAGGGTCAGTTCGACCAGGGGGCGTACCAGTTGAGCATCGCGGCGGCGGCGCAGGTTGCCCGGCAGACGCCAGCGCCCGGCCGCTATGGCGTGGTGCGCTACTGATGGCGCTGCCCGACGACAAGAAGGGCCAACGCATCTCGCTCCGCTTCGGCGCGGGCATCAACACGGCGCAATCCGAGACCGACATCGACGAACGCGAGTGCGCGGCCGGCAGCCAGAATTTCGGGCTGGCGATCAACGATTCGTTCTTCTCCGGGCGCAAGCCGTTCGACCTCGTGGCGACGGCGCCGAACGCCGCCGAGGTTCGAGGCTTCGCCCAACTGAAGAAGCAGAACGGCACCGTCTCGACGCTCGTCCAGGCCGGCTCCAACGTCTATTCGTGGGACGGCAGCACGGGCTTCACCTTGGTCGGCACGGTGGCGGCCGGCGCCAAGCTGCGCGGCGCGCCGCACCGGCAGAACTGGACGCTCGACGAGTACGTCATCATCACCGACCTGGAACTGCGCCAGCCGGTCATGACCTGGGACGGCACGACGTTCGCCGAACTCGCCCATGACCTGACGGGCGATTTCTACGCCAAATACTGCTTCGTGGAAGGAGAGGCTGCCTGGTTCGCCAACATCATCTCCGGCTCGACGCCGACGGCGACGCCGCACATGTTGGTGCGCAGCGAGGTCAGCAATCCGTTGAACCTGAGCGTCAGCGACCGGCCGTCGTCATCGCTCGGCGTCAGCGACCCGTTCTTCCTGCTGACGCCGGACCTGCGGCCGATCAACGGTATCCTGGCCGCGTTCGGCGTCATCATCGTCTCGTCGCAGGATGGCCGCATCTACAAGATCACCGGCACGACGGCCAAGGACATGGATATCGCCCAGCTTTACGACGGCTCCGGCGCCGACGGCTCCGAGCCCATCGAACTCGTCGGCAACGACGTGTTCTACGGACGGGCCGGCGCCATCGAAAGCGTGTTCTCCGTCGACACCTTCGGCGACGTGGCGTCCGATGACATCAGCCGGCCGATCGCCGACATCGTCGAGGAATACGACGACTGGACGCTGGCCTTCAATCCGCGGCTGAAGAAGGTCTATTGCTTCGCCGCCGGCCGCCAGGAATGCCTCGTCTACCACAAGACCTTCCTGGACGATAAGCGCGACCGGATCGCGTCCAGGCGCGAGGCGCCGGACAATTCGGCGTGGTCGCGCTGGACGACGCGCCATTCGATGCAGTTCGAGCCATCCGTGGCGATGTTCATGCACCGGCCGACCGATGTCATCGAACAGGTGTATCTTGGCGGTGCCGCCGGCCAGATTTTCATGCTGGAGGGAACCGGCGGCCAGGACGGCGGCAGCGAGGACATCGAGTCCGTGCGCGTGTCGCGGGTCTTCCAGGCGCCGGGCGACAACGTCGGCTTCCAGATTTCCGGCTTCCTGTCGTACCGCAAGCAGTTCGCGGTTCCCCTGACGATCACGCTGATGTACGCCGGCATCCGGCAGGCCGATCAGGAAATCAGCCTGACCATGGAGGAGAACACCAATGCCCAGGTCTTCGGTGGCGACGCTTATTTCGGAGGAGACTTCTACTTCGGGGTCCTCTTTGAAGGACGCCTCACCCGAGATCAGTTCTCCGTCGCCGGCCTCTCCAGCGAGTTCCAGATCAAAATCGTCGCCGATGGAAACCAGGAGTTCTCCATCGAACGGTGCCAGATCGAGTTCCCGACGGGCCGCTGACCTCGACCGGGCGCTGCGGCGCTCGCCGAGCGTTCAGGTCGTGAACGAAGACGACCTCTCCTGGCTCTACGCCGCGTACAAGAAGGGTTGCTTCGGCCCGCTGTTCGCGCCCGACATGCAGGGGGCGGAGTTCAAGGAAGACTGCGCCAAGTTCCTGATGAAGTGGCCGCACCGCTGGCTGGTGCGGGCACGCTACAAGGGCACACGGGAACTGCACCCGGTCGGCCTGATGGTGGCGACGTCGGATATGCACCGGCTGTTCCCTCATGCCATCTGGTTCCCCTGGGCGACGCGGCGCAACATCCTGGAGGGCCTGCTGGGATTCCTGCGCGACGCCACCGAGGCCGGCTGGCTTGTGGTCATAGCCAGTGGGGATAAATTCCGCGATTTCTTTACGAAACTGATGCGCTATGGCATCGTCAAGCGCGTCGGCGTCATTCCGGGCTGGTTCGCGGACACGGAAGCCGCTGTCCACGCCATCGAAGGGTCGGGCACGGACGCGATGTTCTTTTACGCCCGGAAGAAGTAGAGGGCCGCCATGTCGTTCCTCAAGAACCTGTTCAGCAGCCCGGATCGGATCGACCAGCCGACGCAGGTCATCACGCCTGGGTACACGGTCGATGCCCGCGGCGGGATGACGCGCACCGGGCCGGCCAACGAGGCGTTCAATACCCGCTTCCCCCGGATGCTCGACGACTTCGACTCCCTGCGCGGCCAGTTGGCGCCGGGCTTCGGCGCGCTGACGGAAAGCCGGGTGGGCGCGGTGCGCGACGCCGGGGCGGCGGGTATCTCCAACCTGCGCGGCGACCTCGCGCGGCGGAAGATTCTCGGGTCGTCCTTCGCCTCCGACGCCCTGTCGCGGGCCGAACTGGAAGTCGGCAAGGCGGTCGGCGAGGCCAAGGCGCAGTCGTTTCTGGAGGAACTGGAGGCCACGTCGAAGATTCTGGCTCAGGAATACAGCACGATCATCCAGGCCATGCAGGTCAACCTTCAGGAGTTGGGGGTCTCCTCGCAAAGCGTGGCGGCGCTGAACAATCTGGCGCTGGAGGCGCAGAACATCTACGCGCAGGAACTGGCCGGCCAGGGCAACCTGTTCGGCACCTTGACCGGCCTTGGGCTGTCGGCGTTCGGCCAGGGTGGCGCGTTCGGCGCCGAAGATCCGACGACCGCGCTGTTGCGTGAATTGCTGGCCGGCGGGGCCGGCGGCGGCGGTAGTTCTTCGTCCGTCCCGTGGGCAACGATTTAGGAAAGGTTGGGCGTGATGGCACAGTACGGCGCCGCTGGCGGGTTCTCGGCTGGGCTGCAAGGCGGCCTCGACGCCGGCGCGCGCCTGAATGCCAATTCGCTGGCCGCGCGAGACGCCAAGGTCAAAAGCGCGCTGACGATGCGCGGGATGCAGATCGACGAAGCCAGGATACAGCAGGACGCCAAGAGCAAGGAGCAGGCGAAGTACAAGACCATGCTCGACGAGGTCTACACGGCTTGGCAGTCGGCTGTCGTGGCCGGCGGCCCACAGCGCGAACAGGCGCTTGCCAACGTCCAGAAGTACATCTCCCCGCTGGATGTAGGCGGATCGAAGCCCGGCCCCAGCCCATTGCAGACGGCGGCGATCCTGGCTGGCCTGCCGCCCGCCGAGTTGGAGATGAAGTTCCGTAGCCTATTCAATGCGCCGACGGTGGCCGACGTGGAGGGCAGAAAGTCCGAGGCCACGACCGGGGGCAGGATTGATGCTGAATTGGCTAAGGCGCCGGATACCCGGGCCGCCGCCGCTGCGGAGGCCGAAGACGTTGCCGCCGCGACGGTCACTGGCCGCGTCGGGGCGGAGACTGCCAACCGTGGCGCCATCGCAGCCAATGCCGGCGCCGTCACTGCGGCCCAAGAAGGGGCGAAGACGCCAACCATCGTCGAGTTGCAGAACGCGCGGGACAAGGCCCTCGCCTTGGGGACTCCAGAGGGGGTGCGGCGCGCCTCCGAGATCGAGGGGGAGATCGCCGCACGAGCCGACCCTACCGGCGCCATCCGCACGGCCGGCATCGTCCCGGCGAAAGAGGTTCGCGTGGCGGCCGAGAACCTGCGCATCGGCATCCGCAACCTGAACGAGGTCATGAACCTCCAGGGCATGATCGAGAAGTCTCCGATGTCGGTGGGCTTTGTCGGCGGCGCCATCGAGAAAATCGACGGTATCGTCGGGCAATTGGAGACGGTGACGGGCCTTGATCTCCCCGCCATCGGCACGGACGAATTTAACCAAGCGCGCACGCAGGCCCGCAGTGTCGTGACGCAGATGATTACGGGCATGGAAAGCGCGAAGCGGCTAACCGAGGGCGATATCCGGCGCGCAAATGAGCAGGTGAAGGTACTCGAATCTGCGTCCTCGATCCGGCAGGTGAAGAACGCCCTCCAGACCATCTCCGAAATCATGGACCGCGCCAACTTGGCGCAGGCCGACCAGTACCTTGCCAACGTCGAACTCCTGACCGACAAGGGCGCCGAGGAGGCGTTCAGCACCCTTCGCAAGAACGGGATGTCGAAGGAGATGGCGACTGACTACGTTGCCCGGCTGCAACTCCAGAGGCAGTGATGGCTGAAGCCGACACCCTGGACGCCGCGGCCCCTGCCGAACCCTCCATCGCGGAGCAGATCAGGGCGCGCCGCGAGGTCATCGAAGCATCGGGCGGTGTCGCTGGCATCCGCGCCCGCCAGGAGGTCAGGGAGGTCACGCGAGAGGGGCAGATTGCCGAGTCGGTCGGTCAGGCGACGCTTGGCCCACCGGGGCTCCAGGACACCGGAGCGCGAGCCGACATCGGCCTCTCGAACAGCTTCATCGAGAAGAAGATGAAGTTCCACAGCTACTACCCGGAAGGCAACTTCATCGAAAAGCCGGACCCGATGGCGCCGTCGAATCCCATCATCCTTTTCCGGCCCAACCAGGAAACGCCGTTCGCCAAATTCGACGCCGAGGCCATGGAAACCTTCGAGCCGTTCGGCGACCTCGCCGATATAGCGGGCGAGGTTCCGGCCGTCGTTCTGGAGGCGCTTGTCGGCAAGGGGAGAAGCGTCCTCGGCAGCATGCTCAGGAACTTCTGGGCGTCCACGACCGGCGATGCCATGCGCGAGGCCGTCGAGGACGCCCGCGGCTTCCAGAAAGACGAGATCGACCAGATCATCGTGCGCGGAGTCGGGCAGGGCGCTTTTGCCGCTGCTGGCGTGGGGACGACGGTGGCTGTAAGCGGCCCCCTGAACTGGCTGCGTGGCGCCCCGGCCATCGGCGTCAAGGAGGGTGCCCAGCGCGCGCAGACCATGGCCGCCAATCTCGGCGTCCCCCGACTCCATCCGGGTCAGGTATCAGACTGGCCGTTGCTCCAGAAACTCACCGGGCAGGCCCGCGAGACGATGCCGGATCTCCAGCGGTACGAGCGCGATCAGCGGTCGGCGACATCGCGCGCCCTGCTCGGGCTGCGCGACGAGGACGTGAGCCGCGCGCTCGGCGACGACCTGTCGAAGTTGCACGACGACGCGCGCAAGCAGGTTGTCGAGGCGGCGATCAAGAATCCCCGCCATCTCAGCGAGGGCGGCTCCGCCATCCAGAATGGCATCAAGGAATACGAAGACCTCTCCCGCATGGCGGTGAACAAGAAATACGCCGACGCCAGGGCGATTGAGACGCCGGACTTCGATCCGTCTTCGGCGCTGGCCGTGGCCAGGAACATCGAGGAGGAGGCCGCCGCCCTCGGCCGCGATCTCCCCAAGGACGTGACGGACGCCATCGCAAGCCTGCGGAACTTCGACCCGGCCGCCGAGCCGACGACGTTGAGTTCCGGCGTTGTCATCGACGCCACGGCCAAACTCCGCGCCATCCGAACCGACCTGTGGGACATGAAGACGCTTCCGGTCGGCGGCACGGCCACGCCGGAGCAGCGCCAGAGCGCGCGCCTCGCCGGGCAGCTTTACACGGCGATCGGTCGCGTCCTGGATGACCCGAAGAACACGACGCCGGAGTTCAGGAAGGCGTGGTCCGAGGCGGCCCAGGAAGCGTCCGCGCGCTTCACCACCATGGAGAAACTGATCGTCGTCAAGGCGGCCAGGGACGAAACTCCGGCGCAACTCGCGCTGAGGCTCGCCAAGCCAAATCAGGTGGACAACCTGAGGACGCTGCGCGAGATCATGCCGGATGACAAATGGAAGGCGTTCACTGACGCGGCCATTTCCGACATGGTCGATTCCAGGAACATCAACAGCCTGGCCGGCCACCTTCGCTCCTTCGACAAGGAGACGCTGAACACGCTGCTGTCGCCGACGGAGCAGATCACGCTGAAGCAGGTTGCGGAGCGGATCGACCGGCTGAACGACCTCGGGCTTCCCGACATGCTGGGGCGCCAAGCCCGGCGCGGCGACATCGCCTATGACCTTCTCGTCAAGGGCGACAGGGGGAAAACAAAGACGTTCACGGAGATGATAGGCGCCAACCCGGCGGTGCGGAAGGAAGTCCGCGCCGGCCTGATCGACAGCCTGATCGCCAGGAACGTCGATACCGTCGAGGGCCTTCGCGTCATCAAATGGGAGCAGTACAACCGCGACCTGGACAAAATGCTCGACAACGGCGCCCTGAAGTTCCTTACCCCTAACGACGTGCGCGTCCTGCGCGACCTGAAGGTGGTGGGGCAATTTCTACCGGACGCCAGCGATGCCGGCACGTCCATAGCGGCGGCGAGCACGGCAAGCGGGATATTCAGGGGGCGCCCGACCGCCCTTCTGACGGCCGGCCGGCTGTGGGGCCTGGGCAGATTGCTGACGACGGAGTCCGGCCAACGGGCGTTGCTCGGTAGCGACAGGAAAGTTTTCCGCGGTGCGCAGTACCCTGCGCTGCGCGTCGCTGGCGCGATTGCCGCCGAACTGCTGAGTGATTTTAGCGGCGGGGAAGAGACTCCCGGCGCCCGTGAGGAACCACAGGCCCCTGCCGAGATCGGCCAGCGGGACGCGTCCTCTGCTCAACAAGAATTGCGCGACATCGTCGGCGGCTCCGGCAGCGGACTGCGGGGCGGCGCCAAGGAGGACATTCTTTCGCTTGGTGCGGTAAAGGACAATGTCCCGGCCAATGCCAGGGCGTATGTTCTCGCCTTATCTGGCGGAAAGGGGCCGATTACAGAGAGTTTCTTTTCCGGGAGGGAAATCGACGGGCTAAAACAAATTGTCTCTGAGGCATTAAAGAAAGGGAAAAAATCAATTTCATATGAAGATTATACTATTCCAGGTGGGTGGGGGGCCTCAGTAAGTGCTGACGATGATACGGTGTCTGGCATTGTAGACAAAAGTTACAATAGTTTAACTTTCAATCTTATGACCACGCTTGGCGGGGCATCAATTTCAACATCTAAGTCCGGTGATGTTATCGTTAAGGACGTATATGACTTCAACTCCGCCGGCACTCCTCCGAGAAAAACAGAATTAAATTACAAAAACAATAATTGGTGGAAGGAAGGGATACCTGTCCGGGATATTTTTGACGCCTTTATCTCTGGGGAGAAAAGCGCCTATGAATCGCTGCGATCACTAGGTGCGACTATCGGTCCGCTGGCGGGGCGGGATGATAAGGGCATCCCCGTGGAAATAAATTTGGGCAACCCAAAAGATTGGGCGACTAAAGACACTGTCGTCGCATCAGAAAGCGGTAGGTAGCCATGACCGGCCCCAGCACGTCCCCGTACACGCCGCCGTCCGAAGGCAGCTACAACGCCAGCCCGCCGCCCGACGACGGCAGCCAGACGGAAGCCAACCGCATCAAGTGGTCGACGATCAAGACCAAGCTCGCGGACATCATCCGCACGTTCGCGCTGGCCGTCGATACCGCCGTCACCACCATGGCGGCGAAGACGGTCAACACCGACGACGGCGTGGCCAACGAGATCGGCGGCAACATCGGCTTCGAGGCCGACGAACTGACCATCGCCACCGGCGCCATCGTGCCGAACCGCAGTCACCATACTGTCGACACCGAATCGGACGCGGCGAGCGACGACCTCGACACGATCACCAACACCAGCATGGCGGCCAGCGCGATCCTGATCCTGCGCGCCTCCCATACCGACCGCACGGTGGTCATCAAGCACGGCACCGGCAACATCTACCTGGTCGGCAACATCGACTTCAGCCTGGACGACACCGACAAGGTCATTGTCCTGCACCGGCGCGGCACCGACTGGTTCGAGCTTGCCCGCGCGGCGTCGAACACGCTTGACGTTCAGGTCTTCACGGCGTCGGGCACCTGGACCAAGCCGGCCAGCGGCACGTTCGCCATGGTCGAAGTATGGGGTGCTGGTGCCTCCGGCGGCCAGGGGTCGAACGGCAACGCCTTCGGCGGCGGTGGCGGCGGCGCCTATAACATGGCGACGTTCCGTTTGACGGACCTGGGCGCCACCGAGACAGTCACTATC
>JAYNJY010000002.1:0-1738 GCA_038110665.1 Rhodospirillaceae bacterium
GCGACAGCACAGGCGTGCTGGCCGCCGGCGCCGCCGAAGCAGTTGAGCGCGTATTTGGTGACGTCGTAACCGCGCTGCACGGAAATCTTCTTGATGGCGTTGGCCATGTTCTCGACCGCGATACGCAGGAACCCTTCCGCCACTTGTTCCGGCGCTGGTTTGGCGGCACCCGTGGCGGCGGCGATGTCGGCTGCGAGGCGCTCGAACTTCTCGCGCACTACGTCGGCGTCGAGCGACTGGTCGGCGCTCGCACCGAACACGTGCGGGAAATACGCGGGCTGGATCTTGCCGAGCATGACGTTGCAGTCGGTCACCGCCAAGGGGCCGCCGCGCCGATAGCAGGCAGGGCCCGGGTTGGCGCCGGCCGAGTCGGGACCGACCCGGTAGCGACTGCCGTCGAAATGCAGGATCGAACCGCCGCCGGCGGCGACCGTGTGGATGTGCATCATCGGTGCGCGCATGCGCACGCCGGCGACGAGCGTCTCGAAGGCGCGTTCGAACTCGCCGTCGAAGTGCGAGACGTCCGTCGACGTGCCGCCCATGTCGAAACCGATGACCTTTTCGAAGCCGGCTGCCTTGGCGGTCAGCGCCATGCCGACGACACCGCCGGCGGGTCCGGAGAGGATCGCGTCCTTGCCCTGGAACAGGCGCGCGTCGGTGAGCCCGCCGTTCGACTGCATGAACATCAGCCGGGGGCCGCCCTGTTCGTACGCGCCGTCGATCAGTTCGCCGGCGACCCGGTCGACGTAGCGCCTGAGGATCGGCGAGAGGTAGGCGTCGACCACGCTGGTGTCGCCGCGCGGCACGATCTTCATCAGCGGGCTGGTGGCGTTCGATGTGGTGACCTGGGTGAAGCCGATCTCGCGCGCGATGGCGGCGACGCGGTTCTCGTGGTCGGGATAGCGGTAACCGTGCATGAAGACGATGGCGCAGCCCCTGAGGCCGCGGCCGAAAGCCGCTTCCAGCCCGGTGCGCGCGCCGGCCTCGTCGAGTTCGGCGACCATCTCGCCGCGCGCGCCGATGCGCCCGGCGACCTCGAGGGTTTCCGCATAGAGCATTTCCGGAAGCTGGATATAGCGGTCGAACAGGCGCGGGCGGTTCTGGTAGCCGATTCGGAGCACGTCGGCGAAGCCCCGGTTGGTGACCAGCAGCGTCGCCTCGCCCTTGCGCTCCAGCAGCGCGTTGGTCGCGACCGTGGTGCCCATCTTGACCGCGTCGACGGCGCCGGGCGGGATCGCGTCGCCGGGCTTGAGGCCGAGCAGGTCGCGGATGCCCTGGATGGCGGCGTCGGCGTATTGTTCCGGGTTCTCGGAGAGCAGCTTGTGCGTCACCAGCCGGCCGTCGGGACGCCTGGCGACGAAATCCGTGAAGGTGCCGCCGCGATCGATCCAGACTTGCCAGCTGGCGCCGGTTTCGGATGGGGAGAGGCCGCCCATGGCGAGCATTAATAAGCGATGGCCGGCGCCCGATCACGTCAAAAACGGCAGGTCAAAAAGAATGGGACCCGCAGGGTGGGGTCCCAAGTGTGAGCGACGTGATGTCAGGCGTTTTCGGGCTAACGCAAGGCGTAGGGCCCGAAGCGGATCATCTCGGCCGGTGGCGTCCGGCGGCGAAGGCCGAACGTCCGGGAGAGAAAGACCAGGATGGACCGCGGGAAGGCCATTACGTGCTCGCCTACTCCAAACCCGAAACCACTCGATACGCTAGCGCAGAAATCGTGTAAAGTAAACTATATATC
>JAYNJY010000002.1:1748-10810 GCA_038110665.1 Rhodospirillaceae bacterium
GTTATAGAACGGTCGCAGCGTAACGCGGAGAGGGGCGGGCGATGACGGGCATGCAGAAGACCTTGGTCTATTTCGACGAACTGGCCGACCCAGCGAGTGGCGAGGCCATGCACCGGATACCCGGTGTCGAGACCGTGCGGCTGGAGCAGTCCGGTGATGAGGCCGCGATCTGGTCGACGCTGGCACGCGCGCACGGCTACCAGTGCCGTCCCAGCACGGAGACCGAGAAGCGTTTCTGGCCGGGGCCCGAATTAATCGAACGCTGCCCCAACCTGCTGGCGGTTTCCTCCGCCGGTGCCGGCTACGACATGGTCGACGTCGCCGCCTGCACGAAAGCCGGCATCCTGGTCGTCAACCAGTCGGGCGCCAACGCCGAGTCGGTCGCCCAGCACGTCATCGGCATGGCGCTGAGCTTGTGCAAGCAGATGATCCAGTCCGACCGCGCCATCCGGCGTCCCGGCCGCGACTGGTCGCGCTGGGATTACGTCGGCCACGAGCTGACAGGGCGCACCATCGGCATCGTCGGGCTCGGCAACATCGGGCGGCGCGTCGTCCGCTTGGCCAAGGCGTTCAACATGGAGACCATGGCCTTCGATCCCTATATTTCGGACGACGACTTCCGCGAGCGCGGCGCGGCCCATGCCGCCAGCCTGGAAGAGCTGTTCACCGCCGCCGACGTGATCTCCATCAACTGTCCGTTGACCGCCGAGACGCGCGGCATGGTCGGCGCCGATCTGTTCCGGCGCCTAAAGCCGACGGCGCTGTTCATCACCACGGCGCGCGGCGGCATCCACGACGAGATGGCGCTCGCAGCGGCGATCGCCGAGGGCCGTATCGCCGGCGCCGGCTGCGATGTCTTCGAGGCCGAGCCGCCGGACCACGACCACCCGCTGCTCGCCTTCGACAACGTCATCGTCTCGCCGCACAACGCCGGTGTCACGCTCGACGCCAACGTCAGCATGTCGAGCTACGCGGTCGCGCAATGGGCCGAGATCTTCGCCGGGCGCTATCCGCCGAGACTGCGCAATCCGGAGGTGTGGGACCGCTACCGCGCCCGCTTCGCCGCCCTGTTCGGCTCGGAACCGGCGGCGGCGTGAGGCGGCGGGGGCGCGGCGGATGAATGCCTAGGGCGGCGACAAGGGCCACGACAAGCGCCGCTACGAGCGCTTCGAGGTCCATCTGCCGACCCAGGTGCATGACGAGCACGGCAGCTACGAAGCGACGCTGCTCGACGTTTCCGAGGGCGGCGCCGCGATCCACTTCGACCAGCCGCGCTATTCCAACGACCAGTTCGTCGAATTGCACACCGCCGACTACGAAATCCTGCACGGCCGCGTGGTGCGCGAGTTCTCCGGCGGCATGGCGCTCGAATTCGACGACGAGGAGGAGCGCCGCCGCGCGCGCGACGAACTCGCCAAGTTCCGCGCCATCGTCGGCGCCAAGCGCGAGTTCTGAGGCGAGCCCGGGTTCAGTCGATGCCGAGCCGGGCGGCGACTTCCTCGGCGATGGCGAGCGACGAGGTCAGCCCCGGGCTCTCGATGCCGAACAGGTTGACCAGGCCCTTGACGCCGTGGTCGGCCGGGCCCTGGATGACGAAGTCGGCGCCGTACTTGCCGCCCTCCGGCCCGGTCAGTTTCGGGCGGATGCCGGCGTAACCGGGCTGCAGCGCGCCGTCCGGTAGTCCCGGCCAGTAGCGCCGGATGTCGCCGTAGAACTTGTCGCCGCGGTTCGGATCGACGGTGTATTCGATCTTGTCGATCCACTCGACGTCGGGACCGAACTTGACCTGGCCGCCGAGGTCGACCGTCGAATGGGTGCCGAGCCCGCCGGCCACCGGCACCGGATAGACGAGATGATTGAACGGGCATTTGCCGGCGAGGATGAAATAGTGGCCACGCGCGAACCGCAGCGGCGGCACCAAATCCTCGGGCATGCCGTCGATGCGGTGCGCCACCGGTTGCGCGCCGAGCCCTGCGGCGTTGATTAGGTTTGTGCAGGAAAGCGTCATCGGCGCGTCGCCGCCGGTCTCAATTTCGATGCCGTTCGCGTGCACGCGTCCGGCGCGAACCGGCCAGAAGAAAGCCATCAAACCGCCGTTTGCCTCGAGGTCTCCCTGCAGCGACAACATGTAGGCGGGAGAATCGAAAATCCCGGTCGAGGGCGAGAGCCATGCGGCGACGGCGCGGACGTTTGGTTCGAGCGCCTTGAGCCGGCCGGCCTCGATCCACTCAAGGTCATCGACGCCGTTGGCGCGCGCTTTGGCGCCGATATCTTCCAGGGTCGGGATTTCGGCGTCCTCGGTGGCGACGATCATCTTGCCGATGCGCCGGTGCGGGATCGCGCGCTCGGCGAGATAGCCGTAGAGCATCTCTCGGCCGGTGACGCAGAGCCGCGCCTTGAGGCTGCCCGCCGGGTAGTAGATGCCGGCGTGGATGACTTCGGAGTTGCGCGACGAGGTGCCAGTGCCGATGGCCTCGGACTCCTCGATGACCACGACCTCGCGCCCGGCGAGCGCCAAGCGTCTTGCGATGGCCAAGCCGACGCAACCGGCGCCGACGACGATGCTGTTTACATGTTCCGACATGGCGGCGAAGATGGAACGGTGGCCCGGCGCTGTCCATAGATATTCGACGTCCAGGCGCGGTCGTCCGCAAGGTCTTCACCGCAGCCGCCGCAGGAGGGATCACGCCAAGGTTATTTGCCGGACCCGGGCGCTTGGTGTTGGTTACGGCGTTGAGTTTCGCCCGTTATATTGGTTTGATGAGTTCGGCGGCGGCGCGGCTCAGAGTTTCGTCAAAGCCGTTGGCTGTTTTGCCAGTTTGAAGCTGCGCAAAGGGCGTGTCTTGCAAAATGGTGCCGATCGGCACATTTCTGCTGGCGGAGGATATCCATGAAATGCCCGTCAATATCGAAACATCTGCGTTGGGGCCTGCTATTGGCGCTCGTCATCGGTTTGATCGCCGCCGGCGTGGCGCGGCATTCAATGGCTGATTGGCGCACCGCGAGCCGCGAGTCGGCCGGTATCGCGCCGGATCCAGCGCGGCATTCCGAGGCCATTGTGCAAGTCTATGCCGCGCGCGCCTACAGTTGGCGTGGTATCTTCGGCGTGCATTCCTGGATCGCCGTCAAGCCGACGGGTGCACAAGAATTCGCGGTCTACGAGGTGATGGGCTGGAACGTCCGGCGCGGCTATCCGGCCGTGCGCATCTCGAACCGCCCGGCTGACGGCCGCTGGTTCGATGCCGTACCGGAGATCATCGCCGACCTTCGCGGGCCCGGCGTCGACGATGTCATCCGGCGCATCGACGCGGCCGCGAAGTTGTATCCATACATGAACGAATACACGGTCTGGCCGGGGCCGAACTCCAATACCTTTATCGCCTACGTCGCTCGCGCCGTACCTGAACTCAAGCTCGACCTGCCGCCGACCGCCATCGGCAAGGACTACATCCCGGGCGGTGGCATCTTCGCACCGACACCGAGCGGTACCGGCTATCAGGTATCCTTGTTCGGCCTCTTCGGCATCCTCGCCGGCAAGGAGGAGGGGGTCGAGATCAACCTGCTCGGACTTACCTTCGGCATCGACCTCAAGGATCTAGCGATCAAGCTGCCGCTGGCCGGTCGGGTCGGCGGTTCCTCGTGAACACGATTTGGTGAGCGTCATTCCGTGAGCGTATGGGGGAAGGTGATCGGCGGTGTCGCCGGGTTCGCGCTCGGTGGCCCGTTGGGCGCGCTGTTGGGCGCCGTGGCAGGGCATGCTGTCGACAAGATGAAGGCGGCGGAAGCCGCCGCCGGCGGGCGTGACGCCGCCTTCGACGGTTTCGACCAGGACGCCCGTCAGGTCGCCTTCACCACGGCGGTGATCGCGCTTTCCGCCAAGATGGCGAAGGCCGATGGCCGTGTCAGCGCCGACGAGATCGCTGCGTTCAAGACCATCTTCCACATCCCGCCCGAGGAAACGTCGCACGTGGCGCGCATCTGGGATGAGGCCAAACGCCAACCCGGTGGCTACGAGCCCTATGCCCAGCAGATCGCTGGATTGTTTCACGGGGAACCGGCGGTGATGGAGGAAATTCTCGGCGCGCTGTTTCACCTCGCCAAGGCGGACGGTTCGGTCCATCCGGCCGAGATGGAGTTGTTGGCGCGCATCGCCATGATCTTCGGCTTCGATGCGCATTCCTTCGAGCGATTGAAAACTATCCATCTCGGTGCCGACGGCGGCGACGATCCTTATGAAGTGCTGGGGATTTCGCCCGACGCCAGTGACGCCGAGGTCAAGAAAGCGTATCGCCAACTAATCCGCGAGCACCATCCTGACACGCTGATGGCACAAGGTGTGCCGCAGGAATTCATCGATCTTGCGAACGAGAAGATGGCGACCATCAATGCCGCTTACGACCGCATCGAGAAGCAGCGCGGCCTGAAGTAGGGGGTTTGGACGGAATGGCGAAAATAGTGGAAACACCGTCGCCAAACCACGAACCGCGCGCCGATGGCCTGCCGGTCGACATGCTGGTCGTGCACTACACGGGCATGACCTCGGCCAAGGCGGCGCTCGAACGTCTGTGTGATCTGGACGCTAAAGTCAGCGCGCACTACCTAATCGACGAGGACGGCACGGTGCATCGGCTGGTGGCCGAGGCGCAGCGCGCCTGGCATGCCGGCGTCTCGATGTGGCGAGGTGAGACTGACGTCAACGGCCGTTCGATCGGCATCGAATTGGTCAATCCCGGCCATGAATTCGGCTATCGGCCTTTCCCCGCGCCTCAGATGGATGCGTTCCGCGCCTTGGCGAGTGAGATCGTCGATCGCCATCCGATCCCTGCGCGCAACGTCGTCGGCCATTCCGACGTGGCGCCGACGCGCAAGAGCGATCCCGGCGAGTTCTTAGATTGGCGTGGTCTCGCGGCCGTCGGCATTGGATTGTGGCCGGAGCCGGCCGACCACCTCGAGCAGGACCCGGCCCGGATTGCGGCTCTGCTCGCCGAGATCGGTTACGACATCGTCGATCTGACGGCTGCCATCCGGGCGTTCCAGCGGCACTTCCGGCCAGCGCGCCCGAACGGCCGCCTCGATCCGGAAACCGCACGCCTCGTTTCCGGCTTGCACACGCTTGCCTGCGTCGGTTCCCCTGTAAGGGTTTGATCGGGCGGGATTCGGCGCTAGACTGCGCCCGCCAGACGGTCGGATGGCCGCCTTTGCCCTTGCGGCGGGGGAGGAAAGTCCGGGCTCCACGGAAACACGGTGCCGGGTAACGCCCGGCGGGGGCGACCCCAGGGAAAGTGCCACAGAGAGCAGACCGCCCGGCCAGTCCTCGTGACGCCGGGCAAGGGTGAAAGGGTGCGGTAAGAGCGCACCGCGCCGCCGGAGACGGTGGCGGCATGGTAAACCCCACCGGGAGCAAAACCAAATAGGGACGGCACGCCGGCTTCGGCCGGCAGGCGGGTTTTCGAGCCGCCGTCCGGGTCGGTTGCGCGAGGCGCCCGGTAACGGGCGTCCCAGATGAATGGCCATCCATCGCCTCTTCGAGGTGGGGACAGAACCCGGCTTACAGACCGTCTGGCACTTTATTTCCAAATTATTTCGAGCCGCCACCGTATGACCCACGCGGAGCCACAATCGCGCCTTGATGGCAGGGCATCTTCCGTACCGTCTTCGTGGCACTTATCCGATTGAAAATTCGCAGGTTTGGCTCGTCCGGAAACCCTTTGTTAACCCATGGTGTGCCACGCTTATCCCGTTGACGCCCAATACATCCCATGTTATCCCATTAATACCCAAATTGAGACCATGGTTATTGGGTGTTTTTGGCGGGTCGCGTAGTGCCGTTCAGGCCGTCGCGACGTCGCCGCTGTAGGTCCGGGCCGGCCGGCAGAATCCGGGCGGTTCGGGAAATCGGCAGAAGCCGATGCAACGCGCGTTAACTGGGGGCAAGGATGACCTTGTTCGTCGGCCGGCATGTCAACAATATCGATCGCAAGGGACGTGTTTCCGTTCCCAAGCCGTTTCGTGCTGCGCTCCAGGCCCAGGGCTCCCAAATCATCTATGCCTATCCGCTGTTCAAGCACGCCGCCATCGAGGCCTGCGGCGAGGCCTTCATGGCGCGCTTGAGCGCCAGCCTCGACGACCTCGACATGTTCTCCGACGAACAGGACGATCTCGCCGCCATCGTGCTCGAGAACGCCCATCCGCTCAGCTTCGACCCCGAAGGCCGTGTCACGCTGCCCAAGGAATTGGCGGACCACGCCGGCATTGCCGACCAGATCGCCTTTGTGGGTCGCGGTGCGCGATTCCAGCTTTGGGAGCCGAAAGCGTATCAGGCAAACCGGTCGATGGCCTTCGAGCGCGCCCGCGCCCGCGGCGCCACACTGAAGCTGCGTTCCATAGACGGCCGGGTGGAAGGGGGCGACGAATGACCGCGCCTCGCCACGTTTCGGTAATGGTCAACGAAGTGATCGACGCCTTGGCGCCGAAGGATGGTGCCGTCTACGTCGATGCCACCTTCGGTGCCGGTGGTTATACCCGCGCGCTGTTGGCGGCCGCCGATTGCACGGTATGGGGGATCGATCGCGACCCGTTGGCGGTCGGCATCGGCCGCGACATGGCGCGCGATTTCGGTGGCCGCCTGACGGTGCTGAGCGGCCGGTTCGGCGAGATGGAGGAACTGCTCGCCGGCGTCGGCGTCGAACAGGTCGACGGCATCACCCTCGATTTGGGCGTCTCGTCGATGCAGATCGACGATCCGGGGCGCGGGTTTTCGTTCCGCGCCGACGGTCCGTTGGACATGCGCATGGAGGGTGTGGCCGGCGGCCTGACCGCCGCCGACGTCGTCAACCGCATGGCCGAGCGTGAACTCGCAGACATTATCTACGCCTACGGCGAGGAGCGTGCGTCACGCCGCATCGCGCGCGCCATCGTCGAGCTTCGGGACAAGGAGCCGTTCGAGCGCACCGAACAACTGGCGGCGATGATCCGCCGCGTCGTGCGAGGTGCCAAGGGCGACATCGACCCGGCGACACGGACGTTCCAGGCGCTTCGTATCTACGTCAACGAGGAACTGCACGAACTGGAAAAGGGCCTTGCCGTCGCCGAGCGCCTGCTCGTGGCTGGTGGCCGGCTGGCGGTGGTGTCGTTCCACTCGCTCGAGGATCGCCGGGTGAAGACGTTTCTGCAGGAGCGTAGCGGCCAGGGACCGCGACCGTCACGGCACGTGCCGATGGTGGCGGCGGAGCGCGAGGCGACGTTCCGGTTGATCGAACGCGGCGCGACAAAGCCTACGGAACGCGAGATTTCGGAAAACGCACGGGCCCGCTCGGCGCGGCTTCGTTGGGCCGAACGCACCGCCGCGCCGCGGCCGCAGGCGGCATAGGGGGGAGCGGACGATGCGCACATCCTCGCTGGTCATCCTCCTGGTCGCGGTCGCCGTCGGCATCGGGCTGTTCATGGTCAAGTACCGAGTCCAGGACCTGGAAGAACAACTGGTCGAACTCAACCGCTCCATCGCGCGGGATCGCGAAGCGATCCGGGTGCTGCGGGCCGAATGGAGCCACCTCAACGAGCCGGCACGGCTCAAGGCGTTGGCCAATCGTCATCTGGGAATGGCGCCGGTGCCCGTCGAGACCATCACGACCAGCGCTCAAATGGATCAACAGATCCCGGCCCGGACACCGGTGCCGGAAGCACATCATCTCGAGAACGAGAAACTGACCTCCAGAAAGGAGAAGGTGCAATGATTTCCGTGGGACAGCGTTTCATCGCGAAACGGCGGCAGATCGAGGGGTTGCGGAAGCAGACCCTCGAAACTGGACGAACTCGGCTATTGGTTGCCGGTATGGTGATGTCCATGGCCTTTGCCGGCATCGCCGGCCGTTTGGTCGACCTTGCCGTGTTCGAAGGTGGTTATGAGCCGAAAGGTACCCAGGCAGCGACGTCCGGGGTATCGACCAGCGGGCGGGCGAGCATCGTCGATCGCAACGGCATGATCCTCGCGACCAGCCTGCCGACGGTTTCGGTGTTTGCCGATCCGGTGTCCGTGCTCGATCCGGCGGAAGCGGCGACGAAACTTGCTGAAGCCCTGCCGGAGTTGTCGCGTGACGTACTGTTCGAACGACTGAGCGGCTCGGGCCGTTTCGTTTGGCTGGCGCGCAACTTGACGCCGAAGCAGCATTATCGTGTCAACCGCCTGGGTCTACCGGGCGTTGCGTTCCAGAACGGCGAACGCCGTGTCTATCCGCATGGGCCGTTGGTCGCGCATGTCCTCGGCCTGACCGATGTCGACGGCAACGGCGTCGCCGGCATGGAAAGCCGTTTCGACCAAATGCTGCGTGCCGCCGATCAACCGTTGCGGCTCTCTATCGACCTCAGAGTTCAGTCCGTCCTGCACGACGAACTCGTCGCCGCCATGACCGAGTTCCAGGCCATCGGCGCCACCGGTTTGGTCATGGACGTCAACACGGGCGAGTTGGTCGCGATGGTATCATTGCCCGATTACAATCCCAACGAGTCGGCCACCATGACCACCGAGTCCACCTTCAACCGGGCGGCCAAGGGCGTCTACGAAATGGGCTCGACCTTCAAGTTGTTCACCGCCGCGATGGCGCTCGATTCCGGCACCGTCGACGTGAGCGGCGGCTATGACGCCAGCCAGCCGATTCACATCGCGCGCTTCACAATTTCCGACTACCACGCCAAGAACCGCTGGCTTTCGGTGCCGGAAATCATCCTGCATTCCTCCAACATCGGTGCGGCCAAGATGGCGGTCGATGTCGGCGGCAAGAACCAGCAGGAATACCTCGACCGTTTCGGACTGCTGAAGCCCGCGGCACTCGAACTCCCGGAAGTTGGTGCGCCGCTGGTGCCGAATGTCTGGCGCCCGATCAACACGATGACGATATCTTATGGCCACGGCATTTCGGTGAGTCCGGTTCAACTGATTGCGGGCGTCGCGTCCCTCGTCAACGGCGGTATCTATCGCCAGCCGACGCTTATCAAAGCCGATCCGGCGAAGCCACAGGCCGGCAAACGGGTGATTTCAGAGAAGACGTCACAACAAATGCGCGGTC
>JAYNJY010000002.1:10834-11252 GCA_038110665.1 Rhodospirillaceae bacterium
GTGGTGACACGCGGCACCGGTAAGAAGGCGGACGTGCGGGGCTATCTCGTCGGCGGCAAGACCGGCACCGCTGAGAAGAGCTCCCGTCGTGGTTACTCCAAATCCGCGAAGCTTTCTTCTTTCGTGGCGGCGTTTCCCATGGACGCACCGCGCTACGTCGTATTGGCAGTCCTGGACGAGCCGGTCGGCAACAAGCGAACCTTCAACTATGCGACTGGTGGATGGGTTGCCGCACCGATTGTCGGCAACATGATTTCCAGAGTGGCACCCATGGTCGGCATCCTGCCCGAACCCGGCGTCGACATAGCCACGCCGGAGATTGCCGAAGACAAGGGCAAGGCTGCGCCGCGCCAGCCCGAGCGTCCGGCGGCGACGCGCGAGGCCGTTTACCGTCCCAATTCGCAACGCTGGGCCGACG
>JAYNJY010000002.1:11262-19215 GCA_038110665.1 Rhodospirillaceae bacterium
CGGCGAGTTCGCCGACAAACGCATCGCCTATGCGCCGCAGCCCGGCCGCCGCGCCGTGTTCGACGCCGAATGGCTGAACCGGCTGGCCTACCGCCTGCAGCTCGCCTGGCGCCCGACGTCGCGGCTCGACCGGGCGATCGTCGCTCGGGAGCGGCATCGGCAAATGCTTTCACCGGCGGTGTCGTTGGTGGAGCGGGATGTTGCGGCTCGATGAGGTCATGGAAGGATTGACTCATTTGACGACGGGGGTATTGAACGCGAGCACGCGGGAGATAACCGGGATAACCTGCGATTCGCGCCGGGTTGAGCCCGGTTTTGTGTTTGCGGCGATTCCCGGCACCCAGTTGGATGGGCGGCGGTTCATTCCCGATGCGCTCGCGAGAGGCGCGGTTGCCGTACTCGGCCCTCCCGGCACGGAGACCGGCGTCGATCATCCCGATGTTTCCGTCATCACCGACGATGACCCCCGCCGCCTCTATGCGTTGATGGCGGCGCGCTTCTTCGAGACGCAGCCCAAGACCATCGCGGCGGTTACCGGCACCAGCGGAAAAACCTCGACCGCCCACTTCCTGCGGCAGATATGGAACCAACAGGGTTGGCCGGCTGCTGCCATGGGAACGCTAGGCTTGAAGGCGACGGATGCCGGCGGCGAGGAACTGGTTCCCGGCGACGGCAAGGCGCTGACGACCCCGGATGCCGCCGACCTGCATCGGCAACTCCGGCAACTGGTCGAACTCGGCGTCGATCATCTGGTCGTGGAAGCTTCCAGTCACGGCCTCGATCAGCGGCGGCTTGACGGCGTGCGCGTAAGCGCCGCCGCGTTCACCAACCTCAGCCACGATCACCTCGATTATCACGGTGATGAAGGTACGTATCTCCAGGCCAAGCTCCGGCTGTTCCGATACCTGCTGGTCGACGGTGGCGCCGCGGTCGTCAATGCCGATCAACCTTATGCCGAGACGGTGGTTGCCGCTTGTCGCGCACGGGGACTTCCGGTGCTGCGGTTCGGCGAAAATGGCGATCGCTTGCGTCTCGTCAGCCGGCGGCCGCGCGCCGATGGCCAGGACATCGTGCTCGACGTGGATGGCGCGCGACACGAGGTTCCGTTGCAACTGGTCGGCGGGTTCCAGGCGTCCAACGCGATGTGCGCGCTTGGAATGGCAATGGTTACCGGCGCTTCGGCCGATGCTGCTGTCGGCGGATTGGGCGCGTTTCGTGGTGCACCGGGCCGGATGCAACTGATCGGATCGAACAGCGTTGGCGCCAGTGTCTACGTCGACTATGCCCACAAGCCCGACGCCCTTCGCGCCGCACTCGAGGCACTGCGGCCGCACACCGAGAATCGTCTGATTGTCGTGTTCGGCTGCGGCGGGGACAGGGATCGGACCAAGCGTCCGGTCATGGGCGGCATCGCCGCCGCGTGCGCCGATGCGATTTTCATCACCGACGACAATCCGCGCAGCGAGGAACCTTCTGCAATCCGAAATGCGATCATGAGTGCCTGTCCCGATGCCGTCGAAATCCGAGATCGTCGCGCGGCCATCGCGGCTGCGCTCGACGATGCCGGCGCAGGGGACGTCGTTCTCGTCGCGGGAAAGGGCCACGAGACGGGACAGATCGTCGGCGACCAAGTGCTGCCATTCAACGACGCCGCGGAGATCCACCGTTTGATCGGAGTCGATGCATGAAAGGTGTTCGTCCCATGCCGATCCTCTGGACGGCGGCAGAGGCATCGCAGGCAACCGGCGGAAAAACCGCGGGCGCTTGGGCGGCAACCGGCGTGTCGATCGACAGCCGTACGGTTGCGCCCGGCGACCTGTTTGTCGCGATCAAAGGGCCTAGTCACGACGGCCACGCATTCGTCGCCGATGCGCTTGGCGTCGGTGCCGCTGCGGTTGTCGTCTCAAAGTCAGGCTTTGGGGCAAGCGTCAACACGAACAAGCTGCTTTATGTCGACGACACGATGACGGCGCTGGAAGACCTGGCGCGCGCCGCACGCACGCGTAGTTCTGCGCGGATCGCTGCCGTCACCGGCAGCGTCGGCAAGACCAGCACCAAGGAATCACTGAAACTGGCACTCGCGGCTGATGCGGGTGCGCCGGCAGTCGCCGCGACCCAGGGCAATCTCAACAATCACTGGGGCCTGCCGCTCAGTCTCGCACGGTTGCCGGAGACGGCAACCTACGGCGTATTCGAGATGGGGATGAACCATCCGGGCGAAATCGCGCCGCTCAGTCGCATGTGTCGGCCGCACGTGGCAATCATCACCACGGTTGCCGATGCCCACAGCGAATTCTTTGACTCGCTCGAGCAGATTGCCAATGCCAAGGCGGAAATCTTCGAAGGTCTGCTGCCGGACGGGACCGCCATCCTCAATCGGGACAACGAAATGTTCGCGCGGCTTTCCATGGTCGCGCAGGAGGACGGCCATCGCGTCACGTCGTTCGGTAGCGCAGACGACGCAGATTGGCGGCTCGCCGATCTTCGATTGCTTTCCGATTCCAGCACCATTACCGCGACTTTCCGGGGCCAGACCTATCGCTACACCCTGGGGGTTCCGGGCCGCCACATGGCATTGAATTCATTGGCCGTATTGGCTGCCGCCGAAGCCCTTGGCGCGGACGTCGCGCACGCGGCCACGGGCTTGGCCGCCATGCGCGGCCTGGTCGGACGCGGCAAGCGCCATCAAGTTGCAATGACCGGTGGCATGCTCGAGGTGATCGACGAGAGCTACAATGCATCGCCGGCTTCGATGCGGGCCGCCATCGATATCTTGGGCCGCGCCGAGCCGATCGGGGGTGGCCGGCGCATCGCTGTCCTCGGTGACATGCTCGAACTCGGCCAGCAAGCCGAGAAACTGCATCGCGGCTTGGCGCGTCCCCTCATCGACGCCGGTATCGACGTCGTTTTCACCGCCGGTCCGTACATGTCCGCCCTTTGGGACGCGCTGCCGCAGCCGATGCGCGGCGACCATGCCTGCACCGCCGAGAAACTGGTGCCGCTGGTCGTTGCGGCGTTAAGGCCGGGCGATATCGTCATGGTCAAGGGCTCTCTAGGCAGTCGCACCCGTCAGATCGTCGAAGCGTTGTTGGCGTTGGGCCAGTCGAACGGCAGTGCTTCCGGGCGCGTGGTGAACGGGAGTTAACCGGCGATGCTCTACCATATCCTCGTTCCCTTGGCCGACCAGTTTGGCGCGTTGAACGTGTTCCGTTACCTCACGTTCCGCACCGGCGGCGCGGTGATTACGGCGCTGGTCCTGAGCTTCCTGTTCGGGCCGGTGCTGATCGAAATGCTCAAGTCGCGCCAGAAGGGCGGCCAGCCGATCCGCGCCGATGGTCCGGAGACCCACCTGCTGACCAAGCAAGGCACGCCGACCATGGGCGGTGTGCTGATCCTTCTCGCGCTTACACTTGCGACGGTGCTTTGGGCCGATCTCAGCAACGGTTTCGTCTGGGCGGCGCTCGGCGTGACGCTCGCCTTCGGCACGATCGGCTTCCTCGACGACTACATGAAAGTCTCGAAGCGGAATGCCAGCGGCCTTCCGGGCAAGCTCAAGCTGCTCGGGCAGATCATGGTCGCCGCCATCGCGACATTCTGGATCATGCGTCATCTGCCTGGCGAGATGGTGACCGCGCTGACGGTGCCGTTCCTCAAGAATGTCGTCATCAATCTCGGTTGGATGTTCGTGATCTTCGCCGTGTTCGTCATGGTCGGCGCTTCCAACGCCGTCAACCTGACCGATGGTCTGGATGGCCTCGCCATCGTTCCGGTGATGATCGCCGCCGGCGTATTCGCCTTTATCGCATACCTCAGCGGCCATGCCGTCTTCGCCAACTATCTGCAGATTCATTACATCAAGGGCGCCGGCGAGCTTTCCATTTTCTGCGGCGCGTTGGTTGGCGCCGCGCTCGGTTTCCTTTGGTACAACGCGCCTCCGGCGAAAGTGTTCATGGGCGACACCGGTTCGCTCGCGCTCGGCGGCGCCTTGGGTGCGATCAGCGTCATCACCAAGCACGAACTCGTGTTGGCGATCGTCGGTGGTCTGTTCGTGCTCGAGACGGTCAGCGTCATCGTACAGGTGATTTCGTTCAAGTTGACGGGCCGCCGGGTGTTCGCCATGGCGCCGTTGCACCATCACTTCGAGAAGAAGGGGTGGGCGGAAAGCACCATCGTTATCCGGTTTTGGATCATCGCCATGATTCTGGCCTTGGCGGGTCTTTCGACCCTGAAACTCAGGTGAGGGGCGGATGATCGACGTATTCCCCTTCGCTGGTTTCCCGGTCGCCGTGTTCGGGCTTGGACGCTCCGGCTTGGCGACGGCGCAAGCCTTGCACCAGAGCAGTGCCGAGGTCTGGGCCTGGGACGACAGCGAGGACGCGCGCCAGCGTGCTCGAGACGAGGGAATCCCGCTGGTCGATCTCTACACATGCAACTGGCGGGAACTGACGTCATTGGTGCTGAGCCCGGGGATCCCGTTGCACCATCCCGAGCCGCATCCGGTCGTCAAGCTGGCTCGCGACGCCGGCCTCGAGGTCATCGGCGATATCGAACTCTTGGGGCGCACCCAGCGCTGGTGCAACTACATCGGCATCACGGGGACCAACGGAAAGTCGACGACCACGGCCTTGATCGGCCACATCATGCAGATATCGGGGCGCGACGTCGAAGTCGGCGGCAATTTGGGTATGCCGGCGCTGAGCCTGGAGCCGTTGGACGCCGAAGGCACTTACGTGCTCGAGATGTCGTCCTACCAGCTCGAGTTGACGCTCTCGATCACATTCGACGTTGCCGTGCTGCTCAACATCAGCGCCGACCATCTCGACCGCCACGGCGGCATGGACGGGTATATCGCGGCCAAGAAACTGATCTTCCATCGCCAGACCAAGCCACGCACGACGATTATTGGAGTCGACGACGAGTTCTGCCGCGCCATTGCCGATGAGCTTGCGGCAGCCGGCGAACAGAACGTGATTAGGGTTTCCGGTAGCGAACGGGTCGAAGGCGGCGTGTACGCGATCGACGGCATTCTCTATGACGATACCGAAGGCTCGGCGACGCCTGTCTGCAATCTCCGGGAAAATCCCAGCCTGCTTGGCGATCATAACGGCCAGAACGCCGCCGCCGCCTATGCGGCGACAAAGACCGCCGGCGTCGCGCCGCATGCCATCATGGCCTGTATCCAGAGCTATCCCGGCCTGGTTCATCGCCAGGAACCGGTGGCGCTCGTCGACGACATCGCCTTCGTCAACGATTCCAAGGCAACCAACGCCGACGCGGCGGCGCGCGCGTTGGCTAGCTACGACAACATCTTCTGGATTGCCGGTGGCCGTCCCAAGGAGGGCGGGCTTGGACCGGCGCTGAACAATTTGGCGGGTGTCCGACATGCCTATCTGATCGGCGAAGCGGCGCTGGCCTTCTCCCAGGCGCTCGATGGCAAGGTGCCGTTCACCCTGTGCGGCGACCTCGCGACTGCCGTGAGCCAGGCATTCGATGCGGCGCGCGGCACTCAAGATTCTCGGCCCGTCGTGCTGTTTTCGCCGGCGGCCGCGTCGTTCGACCAGTTCAAGAATTTCGAGGCTCGCGGCGACGCCTTCAAGGACTTGGTCGAGGGCCTGCCCGGAAAGCACCTCGATCCCCTCGAGATGCCCGGGCTGTTCCCCGGCACCGAGGCGCGCCAGGCGCCGGAGGGCGCGGCATGACGACCTGGGCGCGCAACGACACGAGCATCGTTGGCAGGTGGTGGTGGACCGTCGACCGCTGGCTGCTGGCCGCACTGATTACCATTGCGGTGATCGGCGGGATCGTCACGCTTGCCGCGTCACCCGCCGTGGCGACCCGGATCGGTCTCGATACATTCTACTTCGCCCGCCGGCAGATGGTTTTCATCGCCATGGCGCTCGTTGCCATGGTCGTGGTCTCGTTCCTGTCCGTGCGTGGTGTGCGGCGGTTTGCGGCCTTGGTCACCCTCGGCGCTGTCGTGCTCATGATCGCGACGTTGATTGTCGGGGTCCAGATCAAGGGCGCCACACGCTGGCTCCAGCTTGGCGGCTTTTCGTTGCAGCCGAGCGAGTTCGTCAAACCGGGATTCGCCGTACTCGCCGCTTGGCTGTTCTCGGTTCGCAGCCTCGACGACCGATTCCCGGGTTACACGTTGTGCACCGGACTCTGCGTCATAATCGCCGGCCTGCTGCTGCTGCAGCCGGATGTCGGCATGACCCTCGTCATCTCGGCCATTTGGGGCGTGCAGTTCTTCGTCGCGGGCTTGCCGTTGATCTTTGTCGCCGGTCTCGTGCTGCTGGCGCTTGGCGGCAGCGTCGGCGCCTATTTCATGTTCGATCACGTGCGCCTGCGCGTCGACCGTTTCCTCGATCCCGACATCGGATCCGGTTTTCAGGTGGCGCGCTCATTGGATGCGTTCCGCAACGGCGGTTGGGCGGGCCGTGGACCCGGCGAAGGCCACGTCAAGGAAGTGCTACCCGATGCACATGCCGACTTCATTTTCGCCGTGGTCGGCGAGGAGTTCGGGCTGATCGCCTGCCTTGTCGTCGTGTTCCTGTTTGTGTTCGTGATCCTGCGTGGCTTCAGCCGGGTGCTCAAGGACCAGGATTTGTTCGTGCTGCTTGCAGTGGCCGGGCTGCTGACCCAGTTCGCGCTTCAAGCCCTGATCAACATGGCCTCGACCGTCAACCTGATGCCGCCCAAGGGAATGACTTTGCCGTTCATCTCCTACGGCGGTTCGTCGACGTTGGCGCTCGGCCTCGGCCTCGGCATGGTGCTGGCGCTGACCCGATTGCGTACCGGTGCGGAGGGAATGCGATGAGCGGCCCCGGCAAGCACCTCGTCGTACTCGCCACCGGTGGCACCGGCGGGCATGTCTTTCCGGCGGAAGCGCTGGCGTCGGAACTCGCCCAGCGCGGCTGCCGCTTGGCACTGTTCACGGATCGGCGCGGTGGCAATTACACGGGCGTGCTCGGCGATCTCGATACATATCGAATTCGCGCCGGTGGTGTCGCCGGCAAGCGCTTCATCGCACTGCTGCAAAGCGGCCCCGAATTGGCAATCGGCCTCGTCCAGGCCCGTTCGTTGCTGCGCCGGCTAAACCCAAGCGCGGTGATCGGCTTCGGCGGTTACGCGTCGGTGCCGACCATGCTGGCGGCCTGCCTTGGTGGCCTGCCCACCGCCATTCACGAGCAGAATGCCGTGCTCGGACGCGCCAATCGATTGTTGGCGCCGTGGGTGGCACGCATCGCGACGTGTTTCGATCAGGTCAGTGGCATTCCCGCCAACGCCGACCCCAAGGTGATCAAGACCGGCATGCCGGTGCGCCAGGCGATTATCGACGTGATGGACACCGCTTATCCGGCAATCGCCGACGATGGGGAGTTCCGCATACTCGTGATCGGCGGTTCGCAGGGTGCGCGCGTGCTTAGCGACGTGGTTCCGGCAGCGATGGCGCTGTTGCCGGAAGCGCTGCGCCGCCGTATGCGCATCGTTCAGCAATGCCGGCCCGAAGACCTCGACCGAGCCCGCGAAGTTTATGTATCGGCCGGGATCGACGCCGAGTTGGCGAACTTCTTCAATGACGTGCCAGCGCGGTTGGCCACTGCACACTTGGTCATTGGCCGGTCCGGCGCTTCCACCGTCGCCGAGGTGACGGCCGTCGGCCGGCCGTCGATCCTGGTGCCGTATCACTACGCCACCGACGACCATCAGGCTCGCAATGCCCATGCCGTCGACGCGGCCGGCGCCGGCTGGGTCCTACCACAAACGGCGTTCACACCGGAAGCGCTCAAGAACAGGATCGAGTCCCTCGTCGGCATGCCGGTGGTGCTCGAACGCACCGCCGCCAACGCGAAAGCGCTCGGTCGTCCGCTGGCAGCGAAGGCGTTGGCCGATCTGGTTGCCGGTTTGATCCCCAATGGCGCCGATGGCGAAAGGAAAGCCGCATGAGAA
>JAYNJY010000002.1:19225-35535 GCA_038110665.1 Rhodospirillaceae bacterium
GCATTTCGTCGGTATCGGCGGAATTGGTATGAGCGGCATCGCGGAGGTGCTGCATACGTTGGGTTACTCCGTGCAGGGCTCAGACCTGGGCGACGGCGCCAACGTGCAGCGCCTGCGCAAACTCGGCATTGCGGTCTCGGTCGGGCATGACGCCGCCAACTTGGGCGAAGCGCAAGTCGTGGTCGTGTCGTCTGCGGTAAAGGCTGACAATCCGGAGGTCATCGCCGCCCGTGACCGGCTCATTCCGGTTGTGCGCCGCGCCGAAATGCTGGGCGAGTTGATGCGCTTGAAATGGTCGATCGCGGTCGGCGGCACGCATGGCAAGACGACCACGACCTCGCTGATCGCCGCGATGCTCGACGGCGCCGGCCTTGATCCGACCGTGATCAATGGCGGTATCATCAACGCCTGGGGGTCCAACGCGCGTTTGGGAAGCGGTGAGTGGCTCGTCGCCGAAGCCGACGAGTCCGACGGAACCTTCCTCAAGTTGCCGGCGACTGTCGCCGTGGTCACCAATATCGACCCGGAACACATGGAGCACTACGGCACCTTTGACGCGCTCCGCCGCGCCTTCGACATGTTCGTTGAAAACATTCCGTTCTACGGCTTCGCCACGCTCTGCGTCGATCACCCGGAAGTGCAAGCGATGATTCCGCGCGTCTCCGATCGTCGCATCATTACCTACGGGTTTTCACCGCAAGCCGACGTTAGAGGGATCAACCTGAAGCCTGGGCCGGGCGGAACCCGTTACGACGTGGTGCTCGTCGACCGCAAGACCGGGGCAGAAACGGTAATGACCGACTTCCTCCTGCCGATGGTCGGCGACCACAACGTTCAAAACTCGCTCGCTTCAATCGCTATCGGCTGGGAGATGCAACTCCCCGAGGCCGACATCAAGAAGGCGCTCGCCGCGTTTGCCGGCGTGAAACGCCGTTTCACGCGTACCGGCGAGGTCGACGGCATAACCGTCTTCGATGATTACGGCCACCATCCGGTCGAGATTTCCGCGGTCCTGCGGGCCGCGCGCGCCGCCGCCAGGGGCCGCGTCGTCGCCGTCGTGCAGCCGCATCGTTATACCCGCTTGCGCGATTTGTTCGAAGAGTTCTGCACGTGCTTCAACGATGCCGACGCGGTCGTCGTCGCGCCAGTGTACGCCGCCGGCGAGGCACCCATCGAAGGTATTCATCGCGACGCGCTGGTCGAGGGCTTGCGCCGCCACGGCCATCGCGCCGTGCGTGGCCTCGAAAGCCCGGAGGCGTTGCCGGAGGTGATCGACGAACTGGCCGGTTCCGGTGATCTCGTCGTCTGTCTTGGCGCCGGTACCATTACGCAGTGGGCGAACGCGTTGCCAGAGGATCTGCGCCGGTTCCGTACCGGTCACAAGGAGGTCGCGAATGATGCCGGTTAAACGCACCGCCTCGTTGATCGAGTGCTTGGGCCCCGTGCGCGGCGAACTCGCTGCAGACGTGCCGCTCGCACGCTTCACCTGGTTCAAGACCGGTGGTCCTGCCGACGTGCTGTTCCGGCCGGCCGATTTCGACGATCTCGTGGCGTTCCTGCCGCGGGTGCCGGCCGATGTGCCGCTGACCGTGATCGGCAACGCCTCCAACCTGCTGTTCCGCGACGGCGGCGTAGAGGGCGTGGTCATTCGATTGGGCCGTGCCTTCACGGAGATCGAGATCGAAGGTTCGGAGATCGTCGCCGGCGGTGGCGCGGCGGACCTCAACGTGGCGCGAGAGGCGCGTAATGCGGGCATCGCCGGGCTTGAGTTTCTGGCGGGTGTTCCGGGCGCCATCGGTGGCGCGGTTGCAATGAATGCCGGTGCTTACGGCAACGAGATCGCTGACGTATTCGTCTCGGCGACGGTGGTTGGCCGGGACGGGACGTGGCGCGAAGCCGACCGCGATCACATGGGTTTCGCCTATCGGCGCTCGGCGCTCGGCGGCAACGAGATCGTGACCAGCGTTTGCCTTTGCGGCACTCACGGCGACAAGACGAAGATCGCCGCGCGCATGGCGGAAATTCAAACGGAACGCGAGGCGGCGCAACCGGTTCGCACGCTTACCGGCGGTTCAACCTTCAAGAACCCGGATGGCCACAAGGCTTGGCAGCTGATCGACGACGCGGGGTGCCGTGGACTCAGGCGCGGAGCGGCCGTCGTTTCCGAAAAGCATTGCAACTTCCTGGTCAATGAAGGCGGCGCCACGGCCGCCGATATCGAAGGCCTGGGCGAGGAGGTTCGGCGCCGGGTCGAAGCGCATTCCGGCATTGTCCTCGAGTGGGAAATCCGCCGGATCGGGCGGCTTCCCGCCGGTGAACTGAACGAGGTGACGCCATGACCAAGCATGTAGCGGTCCTGATGGGCGGCTGGTCGGCCGAACGCGAAGTGTCGTTGGTCAGCGGTGCGGCATGCGTCAAGGTGCTCAAGCAAAGCGGCTATGACGTAACGCCGATCGACGTGCAGCGCGACATGGGCGCCTTGTTGACGCGCCTATACCCGAAACCAGATGCCGTTTTCAACGCATTGCATGGACGCTTCGGCGAGGATGGCTGCGTTCAAGGCATGCTCGATATCCTGGCCATTCCCTATACCCATTCCGGGCTGCTTGCCTCTGCGCTGGCCATGGACAAGCCGATGGCCAAGCAGCTGTTCAAGATGGCCGGAATCCCCGTTGTCAGCCACGTCGAGGCGACACCCGAAGAAATCCTGGCCGGCAACGTGATGCCGCGACCTTACGTTATCAAGCCGGCCAACGAGGGCTCCAGTGTCGGCGTGCAGATCATTCGCGAAGGCGACAACGGTCCACGTATGGACGAAGGAATGTCGGGTAATCCCCGGATGATGGTGGAGGAATACGTTACCGGGCGCGAGCTCACAGTCGCCGTGATGGGGGGCAAGGCGCTCGCGGTCACCGAGATCAAAACCCATCGGGGCTTCTACGACTACGACGCCAAGTACGTCACCGGCGGGTCGGTGCACGAATTGCCGGCCGATATCGATCCTGCGGTTGCCGCCGATGCCATGCGCTTCGGGGAGCTCGCCTATGAAACGCTCGGTTGTCGCGGCGTTGCGCGGGCCGATTTCCGCTACGACGGCGAGCGTTTGGTGATCCTGGAGGTCAACACCCAACCGGGCATGACACCCACCTCCCTGGTGCCGGAGCAGGCAGCGCATGTCGGCATGCCGTTCCCCGAACTGGTGTCGTGGATGGTTGAAAACGCGGAGTGCGATCAATGAGCAAGACATCGAAACAGGCCGCCCCCGCAAGGCCCCGTCGGCGCCGTATCGGCATCAGACTTGATCCGCGCCGGGTGGCTGCGGGCTTGATCGTGGTGCTGGTCGCAATCGGCGCCGGCGGAACGTGGTGGGCTTGGCGCAGCGGCGCTGTCGCGAATTCGGCCGAGAAACTCCGTTGGAAAGCGATCGCGGCGTCGTCGCATCTCGGCTTCAAGGTCGACGAGATTCTTGTCGTCGGCCGCAGCGAAACCAAGCAGGAGGAATTGCTGGATGCGGTCCGTCTCGCGCGGGGCGCGCCGATCCTGGCGTTCGATCTCGGCGCGGCGCGAACCCGGGTCGAGGCATTGCCGTGGATTCGCCGTGCCACGGTCGAACGCATGCTTCCCGACACCATCCTCATCAATGTCGAGGAGCGCCGACCCGTCGCCATCTGGCAGCACAACGGCCGCTACTCGCTGATCGACGACAACGGCGAAGTGATCCTGCGCAGAGGCCTCGAGCGTTTCTCCGATTTGATCGTCGTTGTGGGCGAAGATGCGCCGCGTCATGCGACGCGGCTGCTAGAGACGCTCGGCATGGCGCCGGAACTCGTTCCCTGGGTACGCGCCGCGGTTTGGGTCGGCGGTCGCCGCTGGAACCTTCGTTTGAAGGGCGACATCGACGTGCGCCTGCCGGAGATCAATCCGGCCGGCGCATGGAAGCGCCTCGCCGAATACGAAAAGACGCACGGTGTTTTGGAGCGGGATGTCCAGGTTCTCGATCTCCGGCTTCCCGACCGGCTGATCGTGCGCAAGAACCCGAACGCCGAGGGCAAACCGCGCAAGGGCCAGGAGA
This sequence comes from Rhodospirillaceae bacterium, assembly GCA_038110665.1. Taxonomy (GTDB): domain Bacteria; phylum Pseudomonadota; class Alphaproteobacteria; order Rhodospirillales; family Casp-alpha2; genus TMED8. The sequence continues at coordinate 23,298 of JAYNJY010000002.1, forward strand.
CGTGAGAGCGTGATGAACGAGACGGGCATGAAAGGCAAAACCGCGTGAAAAAGAACGGTTCAAGCTTGCAAAAACCGAGAAGCGGACTGGTGGCGGCGCTCGACGCCGGCTCCACGAAGATTTGCTGTTTGATCGCCCGTCCCAACGTCGAGCGCGGCACCTACGCGCCCGCCGGCCCGAGGATCGTCGGCATCGGGCATCAGGTCTCGCAAGGTATTCGCAATGGCACGATCGTCGATCTGGACGAGGCCGAACGCTCGATCCGTGCGACCGTCGAATCGGCCGAGCAGATGGCCGGCGAGAACATCCACAGCGTCATCGTCAATCTGAGCGGCGGAAAGCCCAAGTCCCGCTTGGTCGCCTACGAGGTCGCCATCGGTGGCCACGAAATCGGTGACGGCGATATCCGGCGCATTCTCGACCCGGCCAACTTGGCGGGCGAAAAGTCGGACGAACGCGAACTGCTGCATCGAATACCGATGGGCTACGGCGTCGACGGCAATCGCGGCATCGCTGACCCGCGCGGCATGTTCGGCGAAAAGCTAAGCGTAAACATGCATGTCGTGACGGCACTTCGTGGCGCGTTACGAAATTTGGAGACCGTGATACGGCGTTGCCATCTCGATATCGAGACGGTGGTTGTGTCGCCCTATGCGGCTGCCCTCGGATGTCTTAGCGAAGAGGAAAAGACGCTCGGCGTCACCTGCATTGACATGGGCGGCGGCAGCACGTCCGTCGCCGTCTTTTTCGATGGCGATCTGGTCCACACCGACGTGGTGCCGATCGGCGGTGCCCATGTCACCAAGGATATCGCCCGCGGCCTGGTAACACCGCTCAACCACGCAGAGCGGCTCAAGACGCTTTACGGAAACGCCATGCCGTCGGCCAATGACGATCGCCAACTGATCCAAGTGCCGACCGTCGGTGAAGAGGAAACGCCGGAAGCCAACACGGTGCCGCGCTCGGTGCTTGTCGGCATCGTCCGGCCGCGCGTCGAGGAAGTCTTCGAGTTGATCCGCGACCGTTTGAAATCCGCGGGGTTCGATCACGTTGCCGGCCGCGGCCTGGTGTTGACCGGCGGTGCCAGCCAACTGCCGGGCGTGCGCGAAGTCGCTGACCGGATACTCGACAAACAAGGCCGTTTCGGGCGGCCGCTGGCCTTGGGCGGTATGGCGGAAGCGGCTTCGGGCCCGACCTTCGCGGTCTGCACCGGACTTTTACGCTATGGGCTTGGTTTTCGCGCCGCGGAAACCGGATCCCAGGCGGCACCCACGGTCGAACCCAGGGGTCGGTTCGGTCGTATCGGTCAATGGTTGCGGGAGAACTTCTGACATGAACCGGTCGGTCGTCTCCCGTCGGCACACTCTGGAACGCCGCCTTCCGTGCGCGGATGCGGCGACGGTTCACTTTCAGCCCTGACTTAGGAGGTCAACATGAGTATCAACCTTAGCTTACCCGAGAGTTCCGGGCACAAGGAGCTCAAGCCGCGTATCACCGTGATCGGTGTCGGCGGCGCCGGCGGCAATGCCGTCAACAATATGATCCGGCGCGAGTTGGAAGGTGTCGACTTCGTCGTCGCCAACACGGATGCGCAGGCTCTCTTGCAGTCGAAGGCCGAACGCCGCATCCAACTCGGCGCCATGCTCACCGAAGGTCTCGGCGCCGGCTCCAAGCCGGAAATCGGCGCGGCGGCGGCCGAAGAGGCGCTCGAGGAACTGCTGCACCAGTTGGGCGGTTCCCACATGGCGTTCATTGCCGCCGGCATGGGTGGCGGCACCGGCACGGGCGCCGCACCGGTAATCGCCAAGGCTGCCAAGGAGGCGGGAATCCTGACCGTCGCCGTGGTGACCAAGCCGTTCCAGTTCGAGGGAACGCACCGCATGCGTCTGGCCGAGGCCGGTATCGAGGAATTGGCGCAGTACGTCGACACCTTGATCATCATCCCGAACCAGAACCTGTTCCGGATTGCCACCGAGAACACGACCTTCGCCGACGCCTTCGCCATGGCCGACGAAGTCCTGTATTCGGGCGTGCGTGGCGTTACCGACCTAATGGTGATGCCGGGCCTGATCAACCTGGACTTCGCCGATATCCGCTCGGTCATGAGCGAGATGGGCAAGGCGATGATGGGTACCGGTGAAGCCGAGGGCGATCGTCGCGCGCTCGAGGCTGCGGAAGCCGCCATCGCAAATCCGCTGCTGGACGACACCTCGATGAAGGGTGCCAAGGGCGTTCTCATTAACATTACCGGCGGTACCGACATTACGCTGTTCGAGGTCGACGAAGCGGCGTCGCGAATTCGCGCCGAAGTCGACCAGGACGCCTACATCATCATCGGTTCGGCGTTCGACCAGACACTCGACGGCAAGATGCGGGTTTCCGTGGTTGCCACCGGTATCGATGCCGAAGCCGTTTCCGTCCCGCAGCCGAGCATGATGCGTGTCACCGAGGCGATTGCGCGTCGGCGCACCGCGCCGGCTTCGGCACCAGTCCCGGCCGAGCCCGTCAAGGCACCCATTGCCGAAGCGAAGCCGGCCGCGACCGTTGCGCCGGCACCTGTTTCGGAACCGGGTGCTGAGCCGATCATGGAAGCCGACGCCGAGGTCGCCGAAGCCGAGGCCATGCCGTCGCAGCCTGCGGAAATCCTCCGTCAAATCGAAGCCCTACAGGAGCGCGAGCAGACTGTCGCCGAGGCCGCTGCGCCGGTTGTTGCTGAAGTCGGCGCCGAACCGGTCGAAGCGGTCGAACCCGAACCCGTCGTGGTCGAAAAGCCCGTCGCCACGGCCCCGGTTGCGATGCCGCGGATGGGCGATGACGACGCGTTCATCCCGCCCGCGCCACGCAGCGCGGAAATCGTCGAACGCCAAGCCAAGCCCGACCCGTTCGCCGCGGCCGCCATGGCTAACGGCGCACGCGAAGCGGTAAAGCCGGCACCAGCCGCGCAAGAGACCGATCGGCCGAGCCTGTTCGAGCGGGTTACCCGCACCGGACGAGCCGCGTTCGGTCGTAAACCCGCCGAAGCGGCTCCGGCGATTCCGGCGAACGTCCTGGAACCGGTTGCGCGACAGGATATCCCGTCGGCACCGGCCGCCTCCATGGCGATTCCCGAATCACCAGTCGTTCCGGCGATGAAATCCGTCGCGGCGGCGACCGCACAGGCGGTCCGGCCGGAGCCGGAGCAGGCTGTCATGAAGGAATTGGCGGAATCTCCGGCCGAACCGGAAGATGACGACGATCTCCTTGATATTCCTGCATTTCTTCGACGTCAGGCAAACTGACCTGAAGACAGTCGGGCGCTGAAAGTAAGGGTAACAAATCGTAATAAAGAGTGATTTGTGGGGTTCCAGGGTTGTTGGTAAACACAATCCTGGAACCGCCCTTAAAGCATTTAGGAATAATAGTTTTCTGGCGGCCCGGGGGACGGCGAAAATGCCGACGGACGTTTGAAACGATAAAAATGGGGAATTTCGTGAAATCGAATTCCAAAAAAGAGTTGAGCGCGGAAGCCCCGGAAACGTCCGTGGTTCAGCAACGGACACTGAAAAATCCGGTGTCTTGCTCCGGTGTCACGCTTCATGGTGGCCATGACGTCACCCTGACTTTGCTTCCCGCCGATGCCGACAGGGGTATCGTTTTCTATCGCATCGACGTCGGCGCCGCCATTCCGGCGCGTTGGGATTATGTTGTTGATACTCGCATGTGTACGGTGCTGGGCAATGCCGATGGCGTCACAGTCGGTACAATCGAGCATCTGATGGCCGCACTCGCCGGTTGCGGCATTGACAATGTGAAGATCGAGTTGGATGGCCCGGAAGTGCCGATCATGGACGGTAGTTCCGAACCGTTTGTCTACCTGATTGAATGCGCTGGCGTTGTCGAGCAATCCGCGCCGCGCCGCGTGATCCGCATCCACAAGGAAGTGGAAGTCGCGGTCGGCGAATCCGCCGTGTCGCTCAAGCCAGGCGATTGTCTCGACATGCATGTGGAAATACAGTTTGAAAGCAAGGCCGTCTGCCATCAGGCACTTTCCGTCGGCCTGATGAACGGTTCCTTCCGCAAGGAGTTGTCGCGGGCACGTACCTTTGGGTTCCTGCATGAGGTCGAGCAGCTTCGCGCCGCCGGCCTGGCCAAAGGCGGTTCATTGGAAAACGCCATCGTCGTTAACGGCGATGATATCCTCAACGAAGAAGGCCTGCGCTTCGAGGACGAGTTCGTCCGCCACAAGATGCTTGATGCGGTCGGCGATTTGTATCTCGCTGGTGCACCGATAATTGGCCAGTTTACGGGCGCACGGTGCGGTCACGCGGCCAACAATGCCTTGCTGCGCGCACTCTTTGCAGACAAGGACGCTTGGTCTTATGACATCATGCGCGGCGATGAGATCGCGCTTGCCGTCGACGGCGGCCTCGTGGCCGAATCGGAAGCCGTTTCCAGCGCCGCCTAATTCCCCTTCAGCTTGGCAAATTGCCAGCCAGCCGTTGAACGGGTTGGGCTTGCTGGGCGTTTCCGCAGAGCAGAGCCTGTGCTTGAAAAGGCGCCTGGGCGTCGTGGTATACTCACCACCTGAGGCCAGCCGATGAAAACCGAACTTGCAACGGAAATCCTGCCGCAGATCCGGCAGTTGCGTCAGGCGCGTTACCGAAAGGCTTTCGCGCGGCTCGGCGTTTGCCTATTGGCTGGTATCGTTCTGGCCGGCTGTGCCGCCAAGAAGAAACCCTACGTCGAGCGTCCGGTCGAGGAACTCTATAATCAGGCGCTCGACCAGATGGAAAACTGGCAATACGGCACGGCGACCCAGACCTTCGACGAGGTCGAGCGGCAACACCCGTATTCGGTTTGGGCCACCAAAGCACAGTTGATGGCGGCCTACGCCTATTATCTGCAAAATCGTTATGACGATGCGATCCTGGCGCTCGACCGGTTCATCCAATTGCACCCGGCCAATCGCGACGTTGCCTATGCCATGTACCTCAAGGGTCTCAGCTATTACGAACAGATCTCCGACGTGTCACGCGACCAGAAGATCACGGAACTGGCGCTGACTTCGTTCAAGGAATTGATCTCTCGTTTCCCCAAGTCGCAATACGCGCGGGATGCCAAGGTCAAGATCGACCTAACCTACGATCACCTTGCAGGCAAGGAGATGGAGATCGGCCGCTACTACCATAGTCAGCACCAGTACTTGGCCGCCATCAACCGCTTCCGCAAGGTTGTCGATTATTACCAGACGACGACCCACGTCCCCGAGGCGCTGCATCGGTTGACGGAAGCGTACCTTGCACTCGGAATTGTCGACGAGGCACGCAAGACGGCCTCGGTTCTCGGTCATAATTTCCTGGGCAGCGAGTGGTATATCGACTCCTACGAAATGCTGGAGAACAAGAAAGTTCGGCCTGAAACCGCCCAAAATCCTTGGTGGAAACTCTGGTAGGATCGACCGACTGAACGTCGCGATTGGCGGGCCCGCACCATGCTCACGCATCTGAATATTCGTGACGTCGTCCTGATCGATCATCTCGATCTGGAATTCAACGCCGGGCTGAGCGTCCTTACCGGCGAAACCGGCGCGGGCAAGTCGATCTTGCTCGACTCGTTGGGGCTTGCCACGGGCGCGCGCGCCGACGCGCGGTTGGTCCGGCACGGAAGCGCACAAGCGGCGGTAAGCGCCATCTTCGAACTTCCCGCTGGTCACGCGGCGTTAGCTGTCCTGGCCCGTCAGGAGGTCCTGGTCGACGGCGAGCCGCTGATCCTCCGCCGGACTCTTTCTTCCGATGGCCGGTCCCGTGCCTTCATCAACGATCAACCGGTCAGTGTGGGCTTGTTGAAGGAAGTCGGCGATGCCTTGGTCGAAGTCCACGGGCAGTTCGACAACCAACGGCTGCTGCAACCAGAAGCGCATCGTGGTTTGTTGGATGCCTTCGCAGGGCATGCCGACCTGCTGGAAACTGTCGCAACCGCATTCGTCGCCTGGCGCGACGCCACCGACCGGCGTAAGCAGGCAGAGTTGGATGCGGAGACCGCGCGCCGTGACGAGGATTTCATCCGCCATGCCGTGGAGGAACTGGACTCCATCGACCCGAAGCCGGACGAGGAGGCGACGCTCGCCCAGCAACGTCAGATGATGATGCATGGTGAGCAGTTGATGGAAGCTCTCGGCGAAGCCTTGGAACAGGCCAGCGGTCACAATGCCGCGGAGGACAAGCTGGGTAACGTGGTTCGTGCGCTTGAGCGCGTCGCGGAAAAGGCCGAGGGCCAGCTCGACAAGGCGATTGCCGCGGTCGACCGGGCGCTCGACGAATTGGCCGACGGCGTAGCCGAGGTCAATCGATTGAGCAATGACCTCGATCTCGATTCGGCCCGTCAGGAAGAGATCGAAGAGCGTTTGTTCGCGCTTCGCGCGCTGGCGAGAAAGCACAACGTCCGGGTCGATGACCTTGCGGCACTGCGTGAACGCATGCGTGGTCAGCTTAGCGCCATCGAAGACGGTTCTTCGGCTCTGCAAAAGCTCCGGCAGCAAGAGCAAGTGGCGCGAAAGGCATTTGTTTCGGCGGCGGAATCTCTCAGTCGTTCACGCCGGGACGCGGCGGCAAGGCTCGACGGGAAGGTGGCGTCGGAACTTGCCGGATTGCATCTCGACAAGGCGCGCTTCATCACCGCGGTTTCCGATCTCCTCGAGGAAGATTGGCGCATCTCAGGTATGGATAAAGTTAGCTTCTTGGTCGCGACGAACCCTGGCGTGCCGCCCGGACCTCTCAGTCGGATCGCTTCCGGCGGTGAAGCGGCAAGGTTCATGCTTGCGCTCAAGGTCGTTCTCGCGGAAGCCGACCCCGTCGCGACAATGGTATTCGACGAAGTCGATGCCAGCGTGGGCGGTGCCGTCGCCGAAGCCGTAGGCGAGCGCTTGGCCAAACTCGGCGAGACGGGCCAGGTGTTGGCCGTGACACATTCGCCACAGGTTGCGGCTCGTGGTGCCAACCATTGGCGCGTGAGCAAGGGTGCGAGCGCAAACGACGAGAGTGACACGCTGGTTTGGACGACGGTGGAGGCCCTCGATCTTACGGCACGCAAGGAAGAGATCGCTCGTATGCTGGCCGGCCGACGCATTACCGATGAGGCCCGTGCCGCCGCAGATAGTCTGCTCGGGGGCGGCGTCTCTTGAACGCCGGCAAATCGAAGTCGCCGGCGGAAACGGCGGTAGAAGATTTGCTGCCGCTGGATGCCGTGGTCGAGCTTGAGCGCTTGGCAAAGGAGATCTCGGCACACGACAAGGCCTACCATCAGGATGATTCGCCGACCATCAGCGATGCCGCGTACGATGAGTTGCGGCGGAGAAATGAGGCGATTGAGAATGCGTTTCCGGATCTCGTCCGCGCGGATAGTCCTTCGCGCCGTGTCGGCGCCGCCGTGCGCGACGGTTTTTCCAAAGTGGCGCATTCCCGCCCGATGTTGTCGCTCGCTAATGCCTTCAGCGATGAGGATGTGGAGGACTTCTTTCAGCGCATCCGGCGTTTTTTGAACCTGCCTGATGACCAGCCGGTCGAGATTATGGCGGAACCGAAAGTCGACGGTCTCTCCATCGCGCTTCGCTACGAGCACGGCATGCTTATCCAGGGTGCAACGCGCGGCGACGGGACAGTCGGTGAAGACGTAACGGCCAATATCCGCACCATTTCGGACATTCCGAAACGCCTATCCTCGGACGCACCGGACATTGTCGAGGTGCGGGGCGAGGTCTACATGGCCAAGGCTGACTTCCTTGCCCTCAATCGGCGTCAGACCGAAAAAGGCGGCAAGGTCTTCGCCAACCCACGAAATGCGGCCGCCGGCAGCTTGCGCCAACTCGACAGCAGCATTACGGCCGAGCGCGAGCTTCGGTTTTTCGGCTATGCCTGGGGCGAGATCAGCGCGCAGCTGGGTCGTACCGTAGCCGAGGTTCGTGGCAGGTTTCGCGATTGGGGTTTCCAGCTGAACGAGCCGTCGCGCCTCTGCGCCGATGCGACAGAGATCATGCAGTATTATCGTGACGTGATGGCGGTTCGCGCCGACCTGCCGTTCGATCTCGACGGTACGGTCTACAAGGTCAACAGCTTGGCTCTGCAAGACCGGCTGGGCGCCGTTAGCCGGGCGCCCCGTTGGGCGATTGCCCACAAGTTCCCGGCAGAACGCGCCGTGACGCGACTCAATGCCATTACCATTCAGGTCGGTCGTACGGGCACCTTGACGCCGGTCGCCAATCTCGAACCCGTCAACGTCGGGGGCGTCATCGTATCCAGGGCCACGCTCCACAACGAGGATGAAATCGCCAGAAAGGACGTGCGTGAAGGCGATTGGGTGACGATCCAGCGTGCCGGAGACGTCATTCCGCAAGTTGTCGAAGTGCTGTTGGAACGCCGACCGGAAGGCAGTAAACCGTTTGCGTTTCCGGACACCTGCCCGGAATGCGGCTCCCACGCTGTGCGCGAAGCCGGCGAAGTTGCCAGGCGTTGTACCGGCGGCCTCATTTGTCCGGCCCAGGCAGTCGAACGCCTCAAGCATTTCGTCTCTCGGGATGCCTTTGATATCGAAGGGTTGGGTGGACGCAACATCGAACTGTTCTGGACGGATGGCCTGATCGCCAATCCCGGTGACGTATTCCGTCTCGCGCTCAAACGTGACGAATTAGCCGAACGCGAAGGGTGGGGACCGAAATCGGCCGATAATCTCGTTTCTGCACTGGAAGAGCAAAAGCGGATCGAGCTCGCCCGGTTCGTGTTTGCGCTCGGCATTCGCCAGGTCGGGCAGGCGACCGCCCGGTTACTCGCCAAGAACTATGGGTCGCTCGGCGCGTTGGTGGCGGCGATGAGTGCGGCGGCCGCCGACCAGCAGTCGGACGAGTATCTCGCCCTGATCGATATCGACGGGATCGGTCCCGGCGTTGCCGAGGACTTGCTCGCGTTTTTTGCTGAACCACATAATCGGGAGGTGATCGAGGATTTAGCCTCGCTTGTCTCCGTTCAAGATTTCGTCCCCACGGATACTGCGAACTCACCTGTTGTCGGAAAGACGGTCGTGTTTACCGGCTCTCTTGAAACGATGGGCCGGAACGAGGCCAAGGCACGCGCGGAATCTTTGGGCGCCAAGGTTGCGGGTTCGGTATCGGCAAAAACAGATATCGTTGTCGCTGGGCCTGGCGCTGGCAGCAAGTTGAAGAAGGCCAAGGAGTTGGGGCTGATGGTCTTGACGGAGGCCGAATGGCTGAAACTGGTCGAAGATCTCCGTTAAGAAAACTATTTTCTCACGAGATGATAGGTTTTAGGCCAACCTATAAGGTGCAACTGCTGACGGTCAATGAGATTGGTTGTGGCGGGCGCCAGCCAACGGTAGGCAGTCGATCCATATTGGATTCGAAATGCTTTGGGGCCTGATCGTTGGACGCCTTTGCGGTCTTTTCCGACGACATTATTTCCGGTCGAATCGCTGCGGGGCATTGGGCAATCGACGATGCCGGAAATTGGCACGATCTGTGTGCGGCCTTGCCCGAGTTCGATTCCATGGCTGTGGAGGAAAGGCGGGAATTCGAGAAAGGTTCGCTGTTCTGGTTCGGCATGGTTTTCGTGACGCTTGGGCCGTCCGGCATCGGGGTCCGTTGGAGCGTCAAGGATGTCGATGATCGATCACTGGAGGCGGCCATCCGCTTTCTGACGCGGCTTCCAGACGCTTGTAAGGTTGCCATCGAATATTTCTTTGGCGGCTGGGAATGGCGCATGGCGGAGAGCCCGCAAGCCGCCGCCAACATGCTGCAAATGGCTCGGCGCCTTCGATCGGCGGTGCCGATGCTTCGACCGTTCGTTAAACAACTGCCACTTCGGGATATCGCTTCCGGGGATCCTCTGGTGCAGAAAGGATTTGCCACTTGGGAGCGTGCCCAAGGCATTCTTGCGCTCGACGGCGATTTGGCGATGCGGAACTTCGTCGAGTAATGCTTGGTGTTTTCTCCGAACGACCGACCGGAAGAGTTGATCTACCGTTATCTCGGCAGGGATGCGGCGCTGACTAATTTCAAGGGGGGCGAATGGGCATCTTCGGTCGTCGGCAAGACGTGCGGCCGCGCCCTTGAAGATGCATCGGCCGGCGATTCATTGAGCAATGTTTACGTCGATGTGATCCAGAGAAACGAACCGCGATACGATCATATACGCGCATGAATTCCACGCCCCGGACGGGAAGTGGAATGGGTTTCGTACCAAAGACTGCTCGCCCCGATGAAGGACCGGCGCGGCAGGCCTGTATTGCTGTGTCTTGCCGTGACGACGCCCGACGTCAGGATTCTAATCCCGGTTCAAATCCCATCAAATGCAGAAGATCCTGCCGGCTAAGCCAGGCAAGCCACTTGTTGATAGGTTGTTGGGCGTTTATGGGCCTCCCAAAAATACCGCCGGGCTGGATGTGCATTTAGCCGTATTGCGCAAGAATACCCCGGTAGGCGATCTTCGTCGGGACGAAGCCGAATACATAATCGGGCGACCATTTGATCAGTACGAGCGCAAGCAGCAACCGGGGAAGCAGCGCGGAGAGGCCTTTGCCCCGCAATGATTCGTCGAGCCAGATTTCGCCATGGTAGCAGACCCTGCCGGTGATTTGTCGTAACGCCGGGGCACGGAGGCTGTCGCGGTTCACGTCCATTTCCATGTCGAGACCAGGTAGTTTGTAGAGCCGGCGCAGCTCATACAGATGTTCAGCCAGACTGATTTCTTCGAGGTCGCTACGCCGGGGCGCCTGCAGATGTACGAGCCTTCCAGAACTGTCGGTTCCCTTGATCCAGAACCCATTTCCCGGACCGACATCCGTCACCGAAGGATCGAAAATCGGCGACATCGGTGAGCGATCCGTCATGGCGTTGCGAATGTCGCGAAACTCACTGAAATTTCGGCACATTTCCAAATTCAAGCCGGCACCAGTGGCAAAACGATCGATCCCAGAGACATAGCGTGCCACTTGAAGAGGGTCGGCTGCGATATTCATGGTTGTCACCATAAACAATCTTTAAGTGTTAAAATATATAATAATTCAATTAAAAATCACATTTTATTTAAGAAAATACCATATAATACTCTTTAGCTTTGTAAGTTCGGCACCAACATTAACGTTCGTGGCTGGGCGTTCATTACAGCCGCCGGATTGAATTTTCTCTGGGTGGAGCCGGATGTTATCAATGCGACAGCAAGGAAGAATGGGGGGCGGTCATGGCACGGATATTGATCACGGGTGGTGCGGGTTTTCTTGGGCGGCGGCTAGCCGAACGCATCGCGGCGACCGAGCCGGGTGGTACCGAGTTCATCGTCTGGGATCACGTGGCGGGGCAGTTGCCAACGGGCGCCGGTTCGTCGTCGCGCGTCATCGTCGGTGACCTGCTCGATGCTCGGCGGCGCGCCGAGGCATTCGCCGATGGAACCGACGTTGTCTTTCATCTCGCCGCAGTGGTCAGTGCCCAGGCCGAGGAGGACTTCGATCTCGGCATGCGCGTCAACCTAGACGGGACGCGCGTCCTGCTCGATGCCTGCCGTGCGATGGCGACGACGCCGAAGTTCATCATGACCAGTTCGGTCGCGGTCTTTGGTGGCGACCTGCCACGCCGGGTGCCGGATCAATGGCCGACCCAGCCGCGTTCGTCTTACGGTGCGGCAAAGGCGCTCTGCGAACTGCTGGTCGGCGAGTACAGCCGGCGCGGTTTCGTCGACGGCCGCGTGCTCAGGCTGCCGACCGTGGTGGTGAGGCCGGGACGGCCGAACCGCGCGGCATCGTCGTTCGCGTCGTCGATGATCCGCGAACCGCTCGCCGGCGAAGCGGCGGCGGTCCCGGTCATGCCGGAAACACCGATGTGGCTGATGTCGCCGGACCGCGCCGTCGATGCTCTGGTCCACGCACTCGAACTTGACGCAGATTTGCTGGGCCTCGAAAGAGTCATCTCTTTGCCTGGTTTGTCGGTGACGGTCGGTGATATGGCGTCGGCGCTTGCGCGAGTCGGCGGCGCCGCGGCCGCTGCCCAGCTCGATTGGCAGTTCGATCCGGCGATCGCCACCATCGTACAGTCGTGGCCCGGTGATTTCGAGGCGACCCGGGCCAAGGAACTTGGTTTTCGGGTGGACGCAAATATGGACGATATCATTCGCCAGCACATGTCCGAGACCGGGACGGGAGGCGCACAATGAGCCAAGTCGAGAGCGTCGGCTTCATCGGCCTCGGCGTCATGGGCGAGCCC
>JAYNJY010000003.1:0-20786 GCA_038110665.1 Rhodospirillaceae bacterium
GTTGCCGCCCATGCATTCGAGGGTCTCAGCGACGAAGCCAGGTGCGCGCTTGCAATACCAGTATTTCGCCAGCGGCGGGCCGATGCGCACCAGTTTGGCAACAATCTCGTCGTTCGCGGCCTCATCGAGCGCGCGCGCGATCCGCATGGAAAGCGCAAGCGATCCTTCAACGTCGAGCGCCAAGTTGGCCAGGATGTTGGACATCAGCGGCAGGTCGACCGAGGCGCGTTGGAACGCTCTGCGGTGGCGACCGTAGTTGATCGCCAGGCTTAACGCCTGGCGCATCAGGCCCGACGAGCCGGCGGCGAAATCGAGGCGCGTATAATGGACATCCGTCATCGCCTTGCGCACGCCCTCGCCCTCTTGGCCAAGCAAGACCGCCCAAGCGCCCCCATACTCGATGTGGCTGGATGCATTCGACCGGTTGCCGCATTTTTCCTTGAGGCCCTGGATAAAACAGTTGTTGCGGCTGCCGTCGGGAAGGAAGCGCGGCGCAGCGAACAGGCCCGGACCGTTCGCGGTTAGTGCCGTGGTCAACCAGACGTCGCCCATGGGAGCCGAACAGAACCATTTATGCCCGGTCAGCAGATAGGGATTGCCGGTGCCGCGCGCATCGACCGGCTCCGCCATCGTCGAGTTGGCACGCAGATCGCAGCCGCCGTGCTTTTCCGTCAGGGTCGTCGCCACGGTAATCGTCGACTTTTGCGAAATCGGTACAAGGCGAGGATCGTATTCGGTGCCCAGCATCTTTTCCGCCCATTCCGCCGTCACCGGTTCGGACCGGAGCACCGGAACCGCGGCATAGGCCATGCCGGTCGGACAACCGACGCGGTTCTCCACCTGGTTCCACAGGAAACTCAGAACCGCGCGGGCCACAGGGCCGCCGGTCTCTGGGGCCGTCCACGCCAGCGAATGAACCTCGGCATCCATGGCCACGGCCATCAGATCATGATAGGCGGGGTGGTACTCGACCACGTCGACGCGTCGTCCGTAACTGTCGAAAGGCCGGAATTCCGGAGTACTCCGGTTCGCCAGGCGCGCCTTATGCTGGGTCGCCAGATCGCCGACGACGGCGCCGAGGCGTCGGGCCCGGCCCTCGGCCCAGCCGGCTCCCTCCCGATGCAACGCCTCGCGCAGCGCGGGGTCGGCGTCATAGGCATTGTGACCGGCAAGAACCGGCGGCGTGTTGGTGACTTCATGGGGGTCGCCATGACTGGCTTCGATCGGCGACACGCCATCGGCATGAGTGGCTGCCGTCATGGATTGGTCCCCCCGGTCTGCATCTGTACCCGGCTGACCAGGTCTTCCGGAAATGCCCGCGATTTGCGCGATCCGGTATCGATGCACAGCGCGAGCAGTTCGGCAACGGCCTCGACGTCGCCAGTGGCGCCGTTGGTCATTTCGTGTCGGAACCGGATCCTCTTGCCGGCCAATTCGATGAGCGTAGAGCGGATCGTGAGCACGTCTCCGGGCCGCAATGCACGCTGGTAAGCGATATTCTGCTGGACGGCGGCAAGTCCGGTCCCGTTGCTGTCGAGAAATTCCCGCGTCAGTCCCAGGTCGGTAAAAAAATTCCATGTCGCCTGATCGAACTTGTTGACGTAGGCCGCGACATTGAGATGGTTCATGTGATCGCATTCGCTGGGATATACGCAGCCGCGATAAGTTATCGGTGGGCCGGTCATCTTGCCCTCCTCCCGGGTATCGGATACGTAAAACGACGATACTGAGATTAGTTAACGTTTACGTAAACGTCAATATTTCACACGCACCACCGAGGTCAACATGCATCGCATCCCCCGCCTGAACATAAGCGAGTTGGCGCCCGACCAGGAACGCCTGATGAAATCCATCCTTGGGGGCAAACGCAGCCAAGACCGCGTGTTGACCGACTTCACCTATGCCGACGGCAGCCTGCGAGGCCCCTTCAATCCCTGGCTACACAGTCCTGAGATGGGTGAGAACGCGCAAAAACTCGGTGAAAGCCTGCGCTTTGCGAGCGCCATTCCGCCGACGCTCCGGGAACTCGCCATCATCTGCGTTGCCGTCCATTGGCGTGCCCAATACGAGTGGTGGGCGCATAAACGCATTGCTCTCAAGGAAGGTCTTTCTGAACAGGTCGTCGATGCCATCATGGCCGGTGACACGCCGCCCGAAACGGAACCCGGCGTCGGCGCGGTCACCGCTTTCGTACGGGAACTCCTGACGACCGGTAGGGTCTCGAACCCCACCTATGCCAAGTTGCACAAGGCCCTCGGCGATCGTGGCACCGTCGACCTAGTGGCGCTGGTCGGGTACTACGGCCTCGTATCAGCAACCCTGAACGTCTTCCAAATTCCAATGCCGGACGGCGAGGCACCGCCTTTCGACGAGTGATCCGATAGGCTCACAGCCGCGGATGGATGAAGCGGCTGAGCACGGTCATGCAGAGGAACGAAACGCCACCGGCCGCGAAAACCGCGACCAGCGGAAAAAACCCGAGAAGCAACGCGAACACGCCTGGCGTCACCAGGCTGGTGACGTGGCGGAACGTCATGAACACGGATGTCATCTCCGCCCGTTCGTAGGGGTGGACGGCGCGCAGGAACGGAACGTTGCCGGCGGCGTCGATGATGGTCGCGAATCCCGCCGCAAGTACCAGGAACCCCAAGCCGACCAGCGGTTCGGCGAGCGGTCCGTGCATGCAAGACGCTGCCAGCAACGTCGCAAAGCCGGCACCGCCATAGCCCAGCGCCAGGACCAGGCGGATGCCGTGACGCTCAGCGAGGCGGCCCCAAAACGTCACTGCCAACAGCGGCGCCAGGCCAAGCGACACCGCCGCCCCGCCCCACTCCGGCGGAAAGCCGTTCTCGGTAACGTAGATCGGCGTATAGACGAAGAACATCAGCCACCAACCGTTGCGGCCGATGGCCAGCGCCCAGGCCAAAACCAGGCGCTTTTGGCTGAAGAAGCGTGGCAACGAACGCATCGGATTAGGCGGCGGCCTGAAAGGCTGTGCCACCGCCGGGTTGTCGGTAATGCGCAGATACCAGAACACCGCCAGCGCCAGCGCCGCCGACGCTGCGACCACGACATAGGTCACCTCGTGGCCGACGTTCTGCGCGAGATAGACTCCAAGCCACGGGCCGGCCGTGAACACTACGCCGGCGTACCACAGTCGCGTCGGCTCGAACCGCTTGAGTTCGGTCCGGGGGATGTGGTCGAGCAGGTAGAGGTTCAGCGTCACTTCCGTGCAGGCGGCGGCGATAACCTGCAGTGTCAGCCCGAGGATCAGTGTCTCCGCCGAATTCATCGAGAAGCAGGCGCAGGCTGCGATGTAGATGACCAGCCCGGCGCTGTAGACCCAGCGACGGCGAAACAGATGCACGACGCTCGGGATGCCGAGGCTGGCGATCAGGCCGACCGCGCTGACCGAAAAATAGAACACGCTCACCATCCGGGCATCCCCGAGGATCGCGTGGGCCTGCAAGGGGATAAGCGTGGTCAGTAGTGCCCGATTCGCCGCTTCCAACGTGAATAGGGTGACGAACGTGGCCGCGCGCGGCTTGGGCGCACCGACCAGCCAGACGGGGAAGTTGAAACGCCGCACCGACGGGTAGCCGTAACGCCGCCGCTCAGGTGCCGACCGTGAACGGCGCGACGAGCCGTTCCAGCGTCGCCATGACGGAAAGCGGGGTAAGCTTGCCTGTCGCCGGATTCTCCGGTGTCGGCACGCCGGCGATGCTCATTTCGAACCGCGTCGAGGACGCATCGACCGCGATGTGGTGGGTGTTGCGCACCACCGCCGGGTCGGCCCAGATCTCGTACTCGGTCCGGTCCGGCCCGATACCGGCCAGGGCCAAGGCGACGGCGACGTTTACGTTTGCCGGAAATTTCGCCGCGGCATCGCGCACGGAGCCAGAAAAAAGGCAGATCGGTTCCTTGAGATTGTCCATGTCGTAGCCCTGTTCGACCACTAAAGGCGCGTGCTTGAGCCCAGCCGGCGGCTTTCGAGTGCGCATCACGACGGAATGAACCTCGCCCTTCGCCGCGGCACGAACCGCATCGAAACCGAGCAGCGCTCCAGTCGCGGCGATCATCTGCGCGCCGGTTTCACGCGCGCGCTCGACGAGGTCGAAATTGGCCAACAACGACGTCAGGGTGAGCACGATCAGCGTCTTGCCCTGTTCCACCGTCGGCTGGGCCAGGTCCATGAACAACGGCGGCGGCAGGCATTCGACGATGACGTCCGAGGCATCGACAAGCTCACCAAGACCGAGTACCGCCGGCGGCACCTTGAAATCCGCTACCCGTTCCGCCGCGCGCGCGGGGTTGCCGGCGGATATGCCGGAAAGCACGAGCCCGTCCACACCGGCGTCGAGCCAACGGGCCACGGGCATCCCAATGGCGCCGAGCCCGGCGATGCCGACCTTCAGCTTGTCTCTTGGTCTTAACGACATCTTCCCCCCAAATGGCCCCTAATTACGCGCTCCCTTGGACCGCAGCAAGTTCTCGCACTGGCGTTCGCGTTCCTGGATCTCAGAAATGACCGTATCGATGTCGTTTCGCTGCAATTCGAGCGACTCGCGCCGTTCGCGCAATTTGGCGACGAAATGCCGAAGCTGCGCCGTCTCGGTCGGATCGACATCGTACAGATTGATTATTTCCTGAATTTCATCGAGTGAAAAACCGAGCCGTTTCCCACGCATCACCAATTGCAGCCGCACGCGATCGCGTGCGTGATAGATGCGCCGCTGGCCGCGGCGCTCGGGCGAAATCAGCCCCTTGTCCTCGTAGAACCGGATCGTCCGCGTGGTCACGTCGAACTCGCGCGCCAACTCGGCAATAGTCCATGTCTCGCTCATGGGCGAACCGTATTTAACCCCAACGTAAAGGTAAACACCCGGTTCACAGCAATACCATGGCGGCGAGGCTTAGGAATACGAAGAAACCGACAACGTCGGTGATCGTCGTAAGAAATACGCTAGACGCGATCGCCGGATCGACGCCGGCACGGTCGAGCACCAGCGGCACCAGCGTTCCGGCCAGGCCCGCAACCAGCATGTTGATCACCATGGCAACGCCGATCACCACGCCCAGTGTGGCGCTCTCGAACCACCACCACGCCACGACCCCGGCCAACAAGGCGAACATGACGCCGTTGGCGAGGCCGACCAGAAGTTCCTTGCCGACCAGGCGAGATGCGTTGGTCGCGGTCAGTTCCTTCATCGCGAGTGCGCGAACCGCGACGGTCAGCGTCTGCGTGCCGGCGTTGCCACCCATGGAGGCGACGATCGGCATAAGGATGGCAAGCGCTACGATCTGGTCGATGGTCGCGTCGAACAAGCCGATGACGATGGAAGCGGCTATTGCCGTCAGCAGGTTGACGAACAGCCACGAAAAGCGCGCCCGCGTGGTGTCGAGCACGGCGCTATAGAGGTCATCCTCGCGCACACCGCCCAGGCGCATGATGTCTTCCTCGTGCTCCTCGTCGATGACGTCGACGATGTCGTCGATGGTGACCACGCCGATCAAGCGGCCGCCGTCATCGACCACCGGTGCCGACACCAGGTCGCGCTGGCGGAACAGGAACGCCACGTCTTCCTGGTCGGTGGTGACCGGAATGGTGCGCATGTCCGGCTCCATGACCTCGGTCATCTTCACCGGCCTGCGCGTGCGCAACACCTTGTCGAGGGAGACCATGCCGACCGGACGATGCTTCGGATCCACCACGAAAATGACGTAGAACTGGTCCGGCAGCGGATTGTCGTCTCTGTCGGCGTTCTCGCGCATGTAGTCGATGGTTTCACCGACGGTCCAGAACGTCGGCACCGTGACCAGCTCGCGCTGCATCAAGCGGCCGGCGCTGTCCTCCGGATAGCTGAGGGTTTCCTCGATGAGCGCCCGGTCCTCATCCGGAATGGCATCGAGAACCTGTTGCTGCTCCTTCTCGTCGAGCTCTTCGATGATGTAGACGGCGTCGTCGGTGTCGAGTTCTGCCACCGCCTGTGCGATGGCGTCGATGCTCATCTCATCGATGACCTTGTCGCGGACCGTTTCGTCCAGTTCGGACAGCACCTCGGCGCCGAACGACGGTCCCATGATGGTGAACAGGCGCGAGCGGTTCTCCTCGTCGAGGCGCTCGAATAGGTCCGCCATGTCGGCGTAGTGGATGGGTTCGATCAGCGCCCAAACGGTTGTTTCGTCGCCGGCTTCCAATGCCGAGACGATGCGCTCCTCGGTTTCCGAGGTGATGCCGTGGAAAGACTCGTCCTGCGCCTCTTCTTCAGGAGCAGCGTCGGCGGGCAATTTTTCTTCGCTCACGGCTCGCTCTCCAGACAAACAAAACAGGTCAGAAAAAAAACGAGGTCCGACGCGGTTAGCGGCGGACCTCGGAAATTGGTGCGGTCGAGAAGACTCGAACTTCCACCCCGTTGCCAGGACAGCGACCTCAACGCTGCGCGTCTACCAGTTCCGCCACGACCGCAAATTCCTTGCGGCAACCTGTCCGGTTGCCCTAGTTAATCTCCAAACCCGGGCTGGAGATAGCAAATGCCGGCCCGATGGGCAAGTGCGAGCTTGGAGTAAAATCCGCCCCATGGCGAATACCCGGAACGCCGTCGACGCCGTGCAATGGCTGATATCGGACGAGCCCGTGGATTATCTGGCCGCGGTCGCGTCCATGGAGCGCCGCGTGGCCGAAATCCGCGCTGGAACCGCGCCGGAAGCCGTCTGGCTTTTGGAGCACCCAGCGCTCTACACGGCAGGCACCAGCGCCGAGCCTGCGGAATTGGTCGATCCGGACCGCTTTCCCGTCTACCAAACCGGGCGCGGCGGCCGCTACACCTACCATGGACCCGGCCAGCGCGTCGCCTACGTCATGCTCGACTTGAAGCACCGTGGCGGCGATATTCGCCGGTACGTCCGCGATCTGGAGCAGTGGGTGATAGAAACCCTATCCCATTTCGCCGTCATCGGCGAACGCCGGGATGGCCGCGTCGGCATTTGGGTGACGCGCGGTGCGCCGGCCAATCCGCTGCACCGCGAGGACAAGATCGCCGCCATCGGAGTCCGCGTCCGTCAATGGGTCAGTTTTCACGGCATCTCGATCAACGTCGAACCGGACCTCAGCCATTTCGACGGCATCGTACCTTGCGGCATCGCCGAGCACGGCGTTACATCGCTCTGGGACTTGGGCCTGACGCCGACCCTGACCGAGGTCGACCTCGCACTTCGCGACACGTTCGAACGGGTATTTGGCCGCAAGACCGTCGGCGTTTCGCCTGACCGGATCATTCCGTCGGATGGGTCTCGAATCCCTCGCCCTCGGGCTGTTCCACAGGCGTGACGACGATCTCCGCGACCCGCGCCAGCGGCGGGCCGGCCCGGCATTTCTCGACAAATCGACCGATCTCCGTGGCGCCGACCGATATCACGGATTCGACAGTGCCGTCGAGGCGATTTCGCACCCATCCGCGGATGCCGCTCGCGTCCGCTTCTTTTTTCATCCAGCCACGGAACCAGACGCCTTGGACACGGCCTTGGATCACCAGGCGCCGCGCCGTTTCGGTCACGGCTATTCGAACTCCATGATGACCTGATCGACGGCGAGCGAATCTCCGGCCTTGGCGTGAACGGCGGAAACGACTACGTCGCGCTGGGCGCGCATGACGTTTTCCATCTTCATGGCCTCGATCACCGCGAGCGTCTCGCCGGCCTTGACCTCCTGGCCGACCTCGACGCCGACCGAGACGAGCAAGCCCGGCATCGGCGACAACAACAGCTTGGAGGTATCCGGCGGCGCTTTTATGGGCATCAGACCGTTCAACCGTGCGGCAGTCTTGCTTAGCACCAGCGCGTCGTCCTGGGAGCCGCCATGAGTCAATCGATAGGCAACCGGCTGGCGTTCCACCTGCATGCAGATTTCGCGGCCATCAAGGCGCCCGCGCAGCATCGGCTCGCTGAGGCGCCAATCGGTCTCAAGCTCATGCGTCTTGCCGTCGATGATGATGTGATAGCCGTCCGAAGCGGGCCGCACGGTGACCGGATGCTCGCCGTCCTTCAGCACCACGACCCAACTGTCGGGCACGCGACGTTCGTGCCCTTCGATCTGGCCGGAAATCGACGCGGCGCGGTCCTGGAAGGCCCGGTGCACGGCGGCGGCGACACAGACCTGAAGCTTCGGGTCCTCCGGCACGAGATCCTTCGGGTGGAAGCCGTCCGGGTATTCCTCGGCGATGAAATTGGTGGTAATGTCACCCTTTCCGAAGCGCGGATGGGCGACCAGCGCTGAGAGGAAGCCAATGTTATGGCTGACGCCGCGGATGTAGTAGCCATCGAGGGCGGCGCGCATGTTGGCGATGGCCGCCTTGCGATCCTTCCCATAGGTGACCAGCTTGGCAATCATCGGGTCGTAATACATGGAAATTTCGTCGCCCTCGCCGACACCGGTGTCGACGCGGACGGTATCGCTCTCCGGCGGCGCCTGATAACGTACCAGCCTGCCGATGGACGGCAGGAAATTGCGGAACGGGTCCTCGGCGTAGACGCGCGCTTCCAGCGCCCACCCGTCGCATTTCACTTCTGACTGGCCGAAACCGAGCTTCTCGCCGGCGGCGACGCGGATCATCTGCTCGACCAAATCGAGGCCGGTGATGAATTCGGTCACCGGGTGTTCGACCTGCAGGCGCGTGTTCATCTCGAGGAAATAGAAGTTGCGCTCGGCGTCGACGATGAACTCGACCGTGCCGGCCGAATAATAGCCGACCGCCTTGGCCAGGGCCACGGCCTCCTCGCCCATGGCCTTGCGCGTCTTGGCGTCGAGGAACGGCGACGGCGCCTCTTCCAGGACCTTCTGGTGGCGCCGCTGGATCGAGCATTCGCGCTCGTTCAGGTAAAGCACATTGCCGTGCTTGTCGCCGAGCACCTGGATTTCGATGTGTCGCGGCTGCTGAATGAATTTCTCGATGAACACTCGGTCGTCGCCGAACGACGACTTGGCCTCGTTGACGGCGCGTTCCAGGCCGTCGCGGCACTCGGCGTCGTTCCACGCCAGCCGCATGCCCTTGCCGCCGCCGCCGGCAGAGGCCTTGAGCATGACCGGATAGCCGATCTGGTTTGCGATCTTGACCGCCTCGTCGGGGTCGCGCACGGCTTCGGTATGGCCGGGTATGGTCGAGACCTTGGCTTTTGACGCCAGCTTCTTCGACTCGATCTTGTCACCCATGGCCGTGATGGCACCGACAGGCGGCCCGATGAAGGTGACGCCCGCCTTTTCCAGCGCCTTGGCGAAGCCGGCGTTCTCGGAGAGAAAGCCGTAGCCCGGATGCACGGCGTCGGCGCCGGTTTCCTTAATGGCGGCGAGGATATTGTCGACGACGAGATAGCTTTGCGCGGTCGGCGACGGACCGATGTAAACCGCCTCGTCAGCCATTTCCTTGTGGCGCGCGTCGCGATCGGCGTCGGAATGGACGGCAACCGTCTTGATGCCCAATCGCCGCGCCGTCTTGATGACACGACAGGCGATTTCCCCACGGTTGGCGATCAGAATCTTCTTGAACATCTCACCCCACTCGTCGTTCCGGCCTCCGTATAGCCGCCTCGACCGACGGCGTTCGTTTTACGCCCTTATTCCGGAAGAATCCAACCGCGATGTTAGCGAAAAACCTTGAACAGCCCCATGGCGTAAGCGGCGTGAACGGCCAACACCGCACCCCATCCGACCATCGGCAGGACGAACCACGGATTGTCAGGATCGAAGCCGAAATTGACCGCTACCAGGACGATCATCACCAGGAAATAGCCGGCGAGATGCAGGGCAAAACCGCGCAATCTACGCCAACTTTCCTGCGCCGCCCGCCGGTCATCGTGGCCGCCGAAATCACTCATGAAAATCCCTTCATTTCATTGAAAACATTATCGTTTCACTCTCCGGGATTTCAATGGCCTTGAAACCGGATGACAACCAAATGGCCTTGTGTTCGTATGCGTGACATCGAAAGAAAACGATCCAGGGGGAGTCATGTCGGATCAACAAATCGAAGTCAGCCGTGAGGATGGTGTTCTCACCATCCGTCTGAACAATCCGAAGACGCTCAATTCCCTGACCGCGCCGATCCGCGCCGGCCTTGAAGAGGCCGCGCGCGAAGCCGCCGCCGATGACCGCGTGCGTGCGGTCTACGTCACCGGTACGGGCCGCGCGTTTTGCGCCGGCGGCGATTTGGAATCGATCGAGAAATTCAACGACTCCTGGTCGACCCACAGCCGCTTTCGCCAGCTGATCAACTGGTACGTCACCTTCGCCCGGCTGCCGAAACCGGTGGTGAGCGGATTGAACGGCTTGGCCGTCGGCGCCGGCGTCGGCCTGGCGCTCTCGACCGACATCATCGTCGCCGCCGAAAGTGCAGAGTTCCGCTGCGGTTTTACCCGCATTGGCGCGGTCCCGGATTACGGCGTCATGTATCACCTGCCGCGCATCGTCGGCATGGCGCGGGCCAAGAACTTCGTCATGACCAACGGCACCTGGACGGCGGCGCAGGCGCTCGATCTCGGTATCGTCGCCGAGGTCGTACCCGACGATCAGCTCGACGCCCGCGCCCGAGCCCGCGCCCAGGAACTGGCCGACGGCCCGGTCGAGGCCATGGGGCTCGCCAAGTGGCTGATGACGCGGTCGTTCGAATCGTCGCTCGAGGACATGATGACGTTCGAGAGCTTGGCGCAACCGCTGGCATTCCGCACCAACGCACACCGCGAAGGTTTCGGCGCGCTGCGTGAAAAACGCACGCCGGATTTCCCCGCCGCCAGCCGCGACGAAACCTGGTACAAAAGCCGTTTCGGCGAGCCTGAAGATGACGAATGAGCTGCCGAAACCGCTTCCCGCCCCCCTCGCCTCGCCCGACGGCGCACACTATTGGGCCGCTGCGGCCGAAGGCCGGCTCGAAGTCCAGTACTGTAGCGAATGCGCCACCCACCAGTTTCCGCCCGGGCACCTCTGCCGCAACTGCGGCGCCGAGGGGCTTTCGTGGCGGGCTGTCTCCGGCCGCGGCCGCATCCATACCTTCTCCATCGTATACCGGGCGCCGACGCCGGCGTTTCGCGGCCGCGTACCCTACACGGTGGCGCTGATCGATCTCGATGAAGGGCCGCGAATGATGACCAACATCGTTGGCGCAGGTGCGCTCGAATGCACCATCGGCGATACGGTCGAGGTCTGTTTCGAGGACCGGGCGGGCGGCGCAATGATTCCACAGTTCCGCCTCGTCGGGCGCTGAACGATGCTGCGCAACAAGGTCGTCATCGCCGGGGTCGGCGAGTCTGAAATCGGCAAGGTGCCGGAACTGAGCGGCCTCGGCCTCAACGCGCAGGCCACCAAACGCGCCCTCGACGATGCCGGCATGACGTTACGAGACGTCGACGGCTTGGTCACCGCCTACTCGATGACCGAACCGTATTTCATGATGGGATCGGTGCTGGCCGAGTATCTCGGCTTGCAACCGGGCTTCTGCGCTTCCCTGACGGTCGGCGGCGCCACCCCCGGCGCGGCGCTGCATCACGCCGCCATGGCCGTCGCCACCGGCCAGGCGAAAACCGTGCTGGTCACCGCCGGCGAAAACCGTGCCACCGGACAGAGCCGCGACGACGCCGTGGCGGCGCTGACGCAGGTCGGCCATCCCTATTTCGAGAACCCCTACGGCCCGCTCATCCCTGCCTTCTACGCCATGATCGCCCGGCGCTACATGCATGAATACGGCACCAAGCGCGAAGAAATGGCGGCCGTGGCCGTCAATGGCCGCACACATGCGGTTCGCCATCCCGCCTCGCCGATGTCCGACGAGATCACCGTTGAAGACGTGCTTGCCTCAAAACCCATCGCCGATCCGCTCAACCTGCTCGACTGTTGCCTGATCTCGGACAGCGCCGGCGCCCTAGTCGTGACTTCGGCCGAGCGCGCAGGCGATCTTCCAAATCGGCCGGCCTGGCTTCTCGGCATTGGCGAAGCGCATACGCATGAGCATATCACTTCGGCGCCGAGCCTGACCAAGTTCGGCACCCTGCGCTCGGGCCAAGCGGCCTACGACATGGCCGGTCTAGCTCCACGCGACATCGACTTCGCCGAGCTCTACGATTGCTTCAGCATCGTGCCGATCATCGAGGCCGAAGAACTGGGCCTGGCCGAGCGCGGTGCCGGCGGCGGCCTTTTTTCGAGCGGCGCGAGCCGGATCGAGGGCCGCATGCCGATCAACACCCACGGCGGTCTCTTGTCCTACGCCCAAGCCGGGGCTTCCGGCGGCATGCACGGCATCATCGAGGCCGTGCGCCAATTACGCGGCAATCAGGGTGCGCGGCAGGTGGCGAAACACGAGGTCGCACTGGTGCACAACGAGGGAGGCATCCTGTCGTCGCACTGCACCATGATTCTCGCCAATCAGCGAAGATAGCTGCTTCAGTTGGCAGGCGTGCCGGTCGAGACGGTCGTGCGCCGCATGATCCGGCGGTACTTCCGCGATTCCCAAGGCCGGCCGCGATGGTTGACGCAGCGGTTGTCCCACATCGCCAGATCGCCGACGGCCCACTCGTGGACATGAACGAAACGGTCTTGCGCCGCGTGCGCCAACAGCTCGTCCAACAGCGCCCTGCCGGCGTCGCGGTCCATGCCGACGACGTAGGCGGCATGCGAGCCGACGTAGAGCGATTTGCGCCCGGTCACTGCACTGATCCGCACTAGCGGCTGCGGCACCGGCGGCACCTCGGCCTTCTCGATGTCGAAAAACTCCTGGCCGGCGTCGTAGCCCATGGAGGCGCGCGAATATGCGAGCGAGTGCATCGCCTCGAGTCCTTCGATTTTCGCCTTCATGGCGTCCGAGAGCGCGTCCCAGGCTACGCGCATGTCACAGAACTCGGTCGCGCCGGCTGTTGGCGGCACTTCGCGTGCCGACAGCAGCGACGCCTTGGCTGGCACCTTCTTGAACGACGAGTCGGCGTGCCAGAGTTGGTTACCCCGGTTGTACGACATGGCCTCCGAGTCCTCGGCCATTAACTTGCCATCAGGCGTGACGTTGGAGAAATCGGAAACGTAAGGGTTGCTCACCATGCGGTCGCGGTGACGGCGGACCGACATTTCCAACAGGCCGAAGCGTTCGGAAAACGCGATCTGCTGGTCGTCGGTGATGTGCTGACCGTGAAAGACGATAACGCCATAGTGTTCAAAGGCCGCTTCGACCTTGGCGAAATCGGCATCGCTCAGGCGTTCGCGCAAATCGACACCCCCGATCTCGGCGACGAAATTCCCATGCAGCGGCGTCGCGGAAACGCTCATCGGTCGCGGCCTCCTAGAGCGGGATGTTGCCGTGCTTCTTCCAGGGATTCTCGATCTGCTTATCGCGCAGCATGCGGAGGCTCTTGGCGATGCGCGCGCGAGTGCCGTGCGGCATGATTACGTCGTCGATAAAACCGCGGTGCCCGGCGACGAACGGATTGGCGAAGCGCTTACGGTATTCCTCGGTCCGCTCAGCGATCTTCTCGGCATTGCCGATATCCTGGCGGAAGATGATCTCGACCGCGCCCTTCGGCCCCATGACGGCGATTTCCGCGGACGGCCAAGCGTAATTGACGTCGCCCCTCAAATGCTTCGAACTCATCACATCATAAGCGCCACCGTAAGCCTTGCGTGTGATGATCGTGACCTTGGGCACGGTGCACTCGGCGTATGCATAGAGCAGCTTGGCACCATGCTTGATGATGCCGCCGTATTCCTGCGCCGTACCCGGCATGAACCCCGGCACGTCGACGAAGGTGACGACAGGAATGTTGAAGCAGTCGCAGAAGCGGACGAACCTAGCCCCCTTGATCGAGGAATTGATGTCGAGGCAGCCGGCCAGCACCATCGGCTGGTTGGCGACGATACCGACTGTGCGGCCCTCGATACGACCGAAACCGGTGATGATGTTGCCCGCGTAGTTCGGCTGGAGCTCAAAGAAATCACCCTCGTCGACCACCTTGGTGATCAGTTCCTTCATGTCGTAGGGCTTGTTCGCGTTGTCGGGAATTAGGGTGTCGAGCGACATCTCGCGCCGGTCCCAGGGGTCGGGTGTCGGCCTGAACGGGGGCTGTTCGGTATTGTTAGCGGGCAGGAAGTCGATGAAACGGCGCAGGTACAACAGCGCCTCGACGTCGTTCTTGAAGGCGCCGTCCGCGACGCCCGACTTGCTCGTGTGCGTGATGGCGCCGCCGAGTTGTTCGTGGGTGACGGTCTCGTGGGTGACGGTCTTCACCACGTCGGGACCGGTCACGAACATGTAGCTGGTGTCCTCGACCATGAAGATGAAGTCGGTCATCGCCGGCGAATAAACGGCGCCGCCGGCACACGGCCCCATGATCATGGAAATCTGCGGGATTACGCCGGATGCCATGACGTTGCGCTGGAACACCTCGGCGTACCCGGCAAGCGAGTCGACGCCTTCCTGGATGCGCGCGCCGCCAGAATCGTTAAGGCCGATCACCGGGGCGCCGACCTTCATGGCTTGATCCATGATCTTGCAGATCTTTTCGGCGTGCGAAGCCGAGAGCGAACCGCCGAACACGGTGAAGTCCTGAGAGAACACGAACACTAGCCGTCCGTTGATGGCACCGTAACCGGTGACTACGCCGTCGCCTGGGGTGGTCTGTTCCTGCATGCCGAAGTCGGTGCAGCGGTGCTCGACGAACATGTCCCACTCTTCGAAAGAGTCGGCGTCCAGCAGCAACTCGATGCGCTCCCGCGCCGTCAGCTTGCCCTTGGCGTGCTGGCCTTCGATGCGCTTCTCACCGCCCCCCAAACTTGCGCGTTGGCGGCGTTTGTCCAGTTCCTCGATGATCTCGTGCATGCTGTCCTCGCCTGGTCCTTGGACCATTTCGGGGCCGTCCGACGACACGGCGACCGCTGGCCGACAAGATTAGGAAAGCGGCCGGGTTCCGGCCAGCAAAAAGTCCGCCGCGTTGACGCTGGAACCGCCTAGGACCGCAACCGTTCGAGGAAGACGGTCGCGCCTTCTACTTCCCGTTCGAGAGCCCGCAAACGCTGCACTGCCTCGCGGTCCTCGCCCCAACGTTCCGCCTGAAAATGGTCATCGATGACGGACAACCGAAACGCCTCGACCGGCGCCAGCCGGCCTCGGCATACGGCGAGCGCCAGCACCAATGAACCCAACACCTGGGTCAGATGGGCGGCCGCTGTCAAATTCCAGTCGTCGAGCGCGGCCAATGCATCCCTGAGCCGCGACAAGGATGTCTCCGGCTGTGGAACATGCAGCACGCCCATCGCCGCGACTAGTGGCGCGGACAGTTCTTGCTCCGCCCAATCCAGGAAGGGTTGCCAGCCCTCGCGCTGACGCTGGACCAGCTCCTTGGGGCCGTCACTAAAATAGCAAAGCAGATCCGTCGCCCCGTAGTTCGCCGTTTGATCGAGGATCGCGCTCCGGTTCGGCGCGACCCGGTCCGCCGCGGTGCACGCGAGTTGCATCAGCGGCATGCTTGCGGGGTCGATCTTGGCTTCTTGCGCGTCCCACTCGTCGCGAATACCATCGGCCAACGCCGCCGTCGGCAGGACGAGCGGATTGCCGGCCGGCGTACGCACCGCACGGCCATCGAGCTCGACCCGATATCCACCATCCACGGCGACCGATTCCACGAGCGTGTAGAAGCGCTTGGCACCGGCCTCCGCCATGGCTAATTCCTTCGATCAGTTGCCGAAGAGGCTTTTCAAGCCTTTCGAAATTCCCTCGACCGGTTGAAGTCGATGGATTTCAGGATGGCGACGCCGGCAACGATAACCGCGATTAACAAAACACCGATGACTGAAAGAATTTTGACCCAACGTCCCATCACGCTTTCTCCATTATCCGTTCCAAGGTTTCGGGAAGTTCGTCGAAGGCACCAATTACGGTAGCTGCACCGGCAAGGCGCAACTCCTCCACTTCATGATACCCCCAAGATACCCCGATTGCTATTGCACCGGCGTTACGCGCCATCTCGATATCGAACGTCGTGTCGCCGATCATTACCGTCTCCGAAGGCGCCGCGGCGGTTTCTTCCATGGCGTTAAGCAACATTTCAGGATGCGGCTTGCCGCGTGCGCGGTCCGCTGTCTGAAGTGTAACGAAACGCTCCAGAATGGCATGGCTTTCAAGTGTCCCGTCCAGGCCGCGCCGGGATTTTCCGGTCGCAACGCCTAGCAACCAACCGTCCTGCTCCAGCTGGTCCAATACAGGCATCAGACCCGGAAACAGCGGCTCGTTCAAGCCATCCGTTTCGCGTAGTCGGTGCCAGGCCTGGCCATAGGCGGCGCGGACCGCCTCGACCAACTCGGTCGGCGCGTCCGGAACGAGGTGGTGGATCGCCGTCAGCAACGGCAGGCCGACGACGCGGCGAATGGCGTTTCGTTCGGCGCGCCGAAGGCCATAGGCGTCAAAGGCGGAATCCATACTCGCGATAATTGAATGCTGTGAATCGACCAGCGTGCCGTCGCAATCGAATACAGCCAGTTTGACGCGCGCGTCCGTCATGATCCCTCGTCCCGTTTCGAAACGGCAGTTTAGACCGGCACGGAACCAGGGAAAAGCCGTGGGCCGTATGGCGCGCTAGCGGCAGACGACCCCGCCGTCGAAGCGACTCGCGCGCTTATACCAGCCCGGCTCGACATAGATCGCCAATTCCTCGCCTGGATGTGCCCCTTTGCTGATCCGGAACGAGGCGTGTTTATCCTTGGCCCTCCGCAGCCTGCGGCTGTTGATGAGGGTGCGATCAACGGCACGGTAGACGTTGAACATCGCCGAATCAGGCAACCGCTCACCCTTGTTGACAATCTGAAACAAGGCGAAGCCGTTAAAGCATTGAGCGTTGATATTGAGCTTGAGGGACTTGACTCCCGCCGTAATGGCCGGCACTGAAAATACAAGCACGACCAAACCGGCAGCGGCCGTGGAAATCATTCGGGAAACGCGCATACCAATTCTCACGCGACTAGGTTTTTCAGATTTGACGCGCGAGTCTTATGGCCGCTGGCTGACCAATACCTGACAACGACGGAGCAAACTTCGGCACCGGCCGAACCACCGATACGAACCGGATTAATAGTGTGAAAACAGAGTGTCGGAAACTGAAAAACTGACGCTCAAGTGCTCGGAAAACGAATGAAGAATACGCTGCCGCCTTCGACACCGTCGAAAACCCCGACTTCGGCGCCGTACGCATCGGCGATTCGTCGCACCGCAGTCAAACCCTGCCGATCGCCTTCACCGCGCTGATCGGCGCGAAGCCCGAGCATGAACACCTTGGGCTTCAGATCGTCGGGAATTCCGACACCCCGATCGATCACGCGAATGGCCGGCTCTGACGTGATTTCGATGGTCAGCATCGTTCCGGCCCCGGTGTGATCGATGGCGTTTTAGACCAGAATATGCATCGCCTGTTGCAGGGTCGCCGTGCTGCCGTCCGGCAGGCGCGCCTCCTGGACCAGGAAACAGTGTCCGTGCTGCCGCCTAACCTCGAATGCCGCCTGCGGGCTCCGGTGCCGGGCGAGTCGCTTATCGATCCATTCGTCCTCGCGGCCCACGGCATCGGAAACCAATCCATGGGACACCAACGACGCCAGAAACCCTTCGAACGGCGCGCCGCGCGCGATCGCATCGGACACGCCTTCGTTGAATTCGCGAAAACTGCGATTGCTTAATACGAACCTGTCGTTAGCATCGCACAACCAAACGGCGTCAGGGATTCCCTCGATCGCCGCCGCCAACACCAGCGAAGCCATCTCGGCGGCTCTGCGTTCGGTGATGTCGCGTCCGATGCCACGAACGCCGATGAACGCACCGGTATCGCGGGCATAGACGGGTAGACCGCTCATCAACAGATCCCGCCGAGAGCCGTCTCGGGCTTCGATCTCGAATGCAAGGTCCCGGAACGGCTTGTTCAAGTCCGGAACCATGACTTCGCCGCCAGCCGTACGGAAACGGCCGATGTCCGTGAGTTTTTGCCCGATCACGCGATCCGGCGGAATGCCAAAGCTGTCGAAAATACGGTCGGAAATGAAGGTCAGCGATAAATCGCGCGAAAGGCTCCAGACCCAATTTGAGGTCAGGCGGGTAATATCTTCCAGCATTTCCACGAGTTCGGCGTGGCGTGCCGAAAGATCTCCATCGGACAATTGCTAACGGGCTTTCATTTCACTGTTCATCTGAGCCACGCCAGTTCGCACGGGATTTCCTCGTCAAAACCGTAAATCCGGTCCTCCAATACGTCCTTGGGAACCACATGGCCGACGCGGCGCATCAACTGCTCGAGCACCCCCATCTCCCGACGTGAAATGGGGATGGTCTTGCCCTCGACCTAAACCTCGCGTCCCGTGGTATCGAAAGAGATGTTTCCGGCCGTCATGACCGCGCCGAGCGTGCCTCCCGGCCGACACAGCAACGCGCGCACGCGGGCAATCAGTTCCGGCATGGCAAACGGTTTCTCCAGATAGTCATCGCCACCTGAATTCAGGCCAATCACGCGCTCGTCGACGCCGTCTCGCGCCGTGATGATCATCACCGGGGTGTCGGAGTTCTGGGTACGCCAGGATTTCAGCAGTTCCAGGCCATCGAAGTCGGGCAACCCGAAGTAGAGCAGGATGGCGTCGTATTTGACCGCCGCGAACGCCGCCTCGCCGTCCCCGGCGTTGTAAATGACTCAACGGCGCAGCCCTCCTTCTCAAGGGAGATCTTGACGAATTCGGCGAACCGTTCGTGGTCTTCGATGAGCAGCAAGCGCATGCCCGTTAGCCTATTCCAGATATGGAAGCACGAAAACCATCCGATCGTCCTAGGGCTCGAGAAACCCCTTACCGGCCTGAAATTCCTCGAAACCGAAGAATGAAAACGTGGTTGCCATGTGGGCCGGCAGTTTCGCGTAGGCTTCGATTGCCCCTTTCGCCGGCAGTGGGATTCGAATGCCGCGCGCGTGTAAGTGCAGCTTACGCGAAACATCCGAGGACTCGAGATAGGCATTCGCGCCACCGTACTTCCCGTCGCCCAGGATCGGGGTGTGCAAGGCATCGGCGGCGTGAACCCGAAGCTGATGGGTGCGGCCGGTCAGCGGCTCCATGGCGAGCCAGGATGCGACCCTGCCGGCGCGGGCGACGATCCGGTAGACGGTCTTCGCTACCTGGCCTTCGCCATCGTCGACCATTTCCATGCGTTCGCCACCGCCGGCAAGGCGTTTGTCGAGCGGCGCATCGATGATCCCGGCCTCGATTTGCGGCACGCCGACAACGACCGCCCAATAGAGTTTGCGCGTGCTGCGGCGACGGAACGCCTCGGCCAGCCAGCGCGCCGCGGCGCCGTTGCGCGCCAACACCATGACGCCACTGGTATCCTTGTCGAGGCGGTGGACCAACCGCGGGCGCTCGTCGGCATCGAACCGGAGCGCATCGAGATAACCGTCGAGATGCTCGTTGACGCCGCTGCCGCCCTGCACCGCAAGCCCGGCTGGCTTGTCGATGATCAGCACATCCTTGTCACGGTGCAGAACACGCGCCTGCAATTCCGCTACGCGCGCTCGGTCGACCGTCGCCGGCTTGACGGGGCGGTCTGTGATCGGCGGCGTAGCGTCGCCGATCGGCGGCACGCGAATGGTCTGCCCCTCGCGCACCCGCGCGCCCGCTTTCGCGCGGCCTCCGTCGAGGCGAACCTGGCCGGTGCGCAGCCATTTCTGCAGGCGAACATGATTGACGTCGGGAAAGTGCTTCTTGAACCAACGGTCCAGGCGGATGTCGTCGTCGGCGGCGGCCACGGTGAGTGTGCGAACTCCGCTCACGACACCACCATCCGGACACACCACAACCCGGCGACCAACGCGCCGACACCGAGCACCAGCAAGCCCGCCACATAAGCGACCGTGGCCGCGAGGTCGCCCCGGCTCCAGAGCACGTACACATCGAGCGAAAGGGTCGAGAACGTCGTGAATGCCCCAAGCACGCCGATGACGATCAGGGCACGAACTTCCGGCGACGGCGACCAGGCCAGCGCCGAGGCTTCGACAAAGGCACCGAGCATGAACGAACCGATGATGTTGACGACCATGGTCCCATACGGGAACCCATTTCCGAACCAATGTCCGACCCCGAGCATCACCAAGTACCTGCCGGCGGCGCCCGCGGCGCCGCCGGCCATCACGGCCAGGAGTTGCGGTATGGAGAAGGTCATGGCTACTGCTCGTTTCGTCGATTGAGTCAGTCTTCGGATTGGGATCGGCGTAGTTTATCCCAATATTCCAAGCGCTTGCCGATATCCCGTTCGAAGCCGCGCTCGACCGGATAGTAGAAACGCTGACGCGGCATCTCGTCGGGAAAATAATTCTGCCCGGAAAACCCGTCCTCGACGTCGTGGTCGTAGGCGTAGCCATCGCCGTAGCCGAGATTTTGCGTCAACTTGGTCGGCGCATTCAGAATGTTCATGGGCGGCATCAACGAGCCGGTATCGCGCGCGGCCCTGTGCGCCGCGCCGGCTGCCTTGTACGCCGCATTGGATTTCGGCGCCGTCGCCAGGTAAATCACCGCCTGCACGATGGCCAGTTCGCCTTCCGGCGAGCCGAGGCGTTCATAGGTTTCCCAAGCCGCGAGCGTTTGCGGCAAGGCCGCCGGATCGGCGAGCCCGATGTCTTCCGAGGCGAACCGGACCAGGCGGCGCGCGATGTAGCGCGGGTCTTCGCCGCCGGCCAACATACGTGACAGCCAATAGAGTGCCGCATCCGTATCGGAACCACGCAACGACTTGTGCAACGCGCTGATCAAATTG
>JAYNJY010000003.1:20796-21675 GCA_038110665.1 Rhodospirillaceae bacterium
CTTCTGCACCGCAGCCGCGAGGCCGGCAACGTCCAAGCCAGTATCGCCATCCAGGTTGAAGAGTTCCTCCGCCATGTTGAGCAGATAACGGCCATCGCCATCGGCCATGGCGCAGAGCGCGCGCCTGGCGTCGGGATCGAGCGGCAGCTTTCGTCCGACATCGGCCTCCGCGCGTTCGACTAGGGTGGTGAGCGCATCTTCGCCCAAGCGATTGAGCACCAAGACCTGTGCGCGCGACAACAAGGCCGCGTTGATCTCGAAGGACGGGTTTTCCGTTGTCGCACCGACCAGAGTGACCGTTCCGTCCTCGACATAGGGCAGGAAACCGTCTTGTTGCGAGCGATTGAAGCGATGGATTTCATCGATGAACAACAGCGTACCGACGCCCATCTGGCGTTTGCGCCTCGCTTCCTCGAAGACCTTGCGCAGGTCGGCAACGCCCGAGAATACGGCCGAGAGCGGCACGAACTCTATGTCCGTGTGATCCGCCAGCAGCTTGGCGATGGTCGTCTTGCCGGTGCCCGGCGGCCCCCACAAAATCAGCGACGACAACCGTCCCGCCTTGAGCATGCGGCCGAGCGGCCCGTCCGGCGCGAGCAGGTGATCCTGGCCGACGACATCCGCGATTTCGTTCGGACGCAAGCGGTCGGCAAGCGGCCGCGGTGCCTGGCTCTCGAACAGCGTGCTCATCACCGGTTGATCAACAGCTCCCGTACCTTGCCCTCGCGAAACACCGAAATGCGCCAACGATCCACGGGCTTCCGCATCTCGGCAACCAGGCCCTTGACCGTGCCCACTTCCTGGCCGTTGACCCCCTTGATCACGTCGCCGACACGGAACCGAAGCCTGTTGGCCGGCGATCCGCGCACGATCTTGAAG
>JAYNJY010000003.1:21685-24368 GCA_038110665.1 Rhodospirillaceae bacterium
CAAGAACGGGTCCAGGCCGTGCTCGTCGGCGAATGCCGGGGACATGTTGACCACAGTGGCGCCCGCGAGCGGTTGATCGCCGTCCAAGCTAGTCTCGTTCAATGCCGGCGTCGTCGGCGCCGGTGCGAGGGGCACCGTCATCGCCCTGGTCTTGCCGGCGCGCCAGACCCTGAGCACCGCTTCGTCGCCGATCGGCAAGGTGGCGATGCGGTGCTTCATCGTATTGCCGTCCTGGACCTCATGGCCGTTCACCGCGAGCACGACGTCGCCGACCTTGAGCCCGGCACGCGCCGCCGTGCCGGCCTGGTGCACGGCATTGATCAATACGCCGCCGGGTCGGGCGAGCCCCAGGGAATTTGCGATTTCCTGGTTGACCGCCTGGCCGGTCGCGCCGAGCCATGGCCGCACCAGCTTGCCGGTCTCGGTCACGCCGCGCAGCACGGCGCGCACCATGTTGGACGGGATGGCGAAGCCGATACCGTGCGAGCCGCCGCTCTTCGAGTAGATCGCCGTATTCACGCCAACCAACCGTCCGTCCAAGGCGATCAGGGCGCCGCCCGAGTTCCCCGGATTGATTGCGGCATCCGTCTGGATGAAGGCATTGAGATCGGACGCACCGATATGCGTGCGCGCCACGCCGGAAACGATGCCGCTGGTAACCGTCTGCCCGACGCCGAATGGGTTCCCAATCGCCAATACCAGATCTCCGACTTCGAGGTCGTCGGAATCGCGCAACTCAAGATACGGCAACTTCTCGCCATTGCCCTTGATCTGCACCAAAGCGAGATCGGTTTTGTTGTCGGTAGCCAGGATTTCCGCTTCGAACTCACGGCGATCATGTAAAACCACGGTGATTTCGTCGGCGCCTTCAATGACGTGCTTGTTGGTGACGATCAAACCGTCGTCCCGGACGATCACGCCCGATCCCAGGGAATTCTGACGCCTTGTCTGTTGGCGCTCGACGCCAAGACCGAAGTCCTCGCCGAAGAAACGCCGGAAGAACGGGTCATCGAATAGCGGCACGGCGCTGCGCGCGCGCACGATCTTCTGGGTATAGATGTTAACCACCGCCGGCGCGGCCTTGCGCACCAATGGCGCGAAAGAGAGATGCACCTCGTCACGGCTCTTCGGCACCACCTTGACGCCGTTGTCGGCGCGCGCCCACGGGCAGGCCAGGAACAGGCCCACCAGGAAAACCGCGATGATCCGGCTAATCGAGTTGCTCATGGGTCAAATTTGTCACGGAAAGCGTTAGGGTCTACCACCCCGAAACGAAAAAGGCAGCCGCATCGGGCTGCCTTCTCCGAATTCAGAATTTGGGTTGCGTCACGCACCCGGCTGCTCGGCTTCCATGGCCTCCATTTCGGCCTCATGGCGCGCGATATCTGCAGCGCCCTTGGCATCGGGGTCGCGCTCGACCAGTTCGATGACGGCCATCGGTGCATTGTCACCGTAACGGAACCCGGCCTTGAGCACGCGCGTGTAACCGCCATGCCGCTCCTTGTAGCGGGTCGCCAGGGTATCGAACAGCCTGTTCAGGGCCTCCTCGTCACGCAGGTAAGAGGCGGCCTGACGGCGTGCATGCAGCGAACCTGTCTTGCCGAGCGTGATCATGCGATCGGCGATCCTGCGCAGTTCCTTGGCCTTGGGCAGCGTCGTCTTGATCTGCTCGTGCGTCAGCAGCGCGACGACCATGTTGGCGAGCATCGCCTTACGGTGCGAGTGGCTACGGTTGAGTTTGCGGTAACCGGAACGGTGTCGCATATTTTAGGCTCCTTCGTTTCTGGCCCGCGCGTGCCATTTTACCCGCGGGCGTGGTTTCTTGGGGCTTTCGCCCTTCTTTGATTATTCGAATTGGATCAGAACGGATCTTCCAGCTTCTTGGCCATGTCTTCGATGTTTTCCGGCGGCCAAGTCGTAATTTCCATGCCGAGGTGTAGGCCCATGTGACCAAGCACTTCCTTGATTTCGTTCAAAGATTTGCGGCCAAAATTGGGCGTCCGCAGCATGTCCGCTTCGCTCTTCAGCACAAGATCGCCAATGTAGATGATATTGTCGTTCTTCAGGCAGTTGGCCGAACGGACAGAGAGCTCCAGTTCGTCCACCTTGCGCAGCAGATTGCGGTTGAACGGCAGGTCGTCGTGCTCCTCGACCGACTTCTTGACCGCGGGGTCCTCGAAGTTGATGAACAGCTGCAACTGGTCCTGCAGAATGCGTGCCGCCAAGGCGACCGCGTCATCCGGCGTCACCGCGCCGTTGGTGGTCACTTCGACGGAAAGCTTGTCGTGGTCGGTGACCTGGCCGACGCGGGTGTTGTCAACCTTGTAAGAGACCTTGCGCACCGGCGAGAACACCGCATCGACCGGAATCAGGCCGATCGGGCTGTCCTCGGGGCGGTTCTGCGTCGCGGCGACGTAGCCCTTGCCGGTCTCGACGGTGAGCTCCATGTTGAGCTTGGCGCCCTTGTCGAGGTGGCAGATGACCAGTTCCGGGTTCATGATCTCGATGTCGGCGCCAGCTTCGATATCGCCGGCCTTGACGTCACCCGGGCCGTTCTTCTTCAGGGTCATGCGCTTCGGGCCATCCGCATGCATGCGAAGGCCGATCGACTTGATGTTGAGGACGATGTCGGTCACGTCCTCGCGCACGCCGGGGATCGACGAGAACTCGTGCAGCACGCCAT
>JAYNJY010000003.1:24398-30163 GCA_038110665.1 Rhodospirillaceae bacterium
GGCCGAAACCGAGTGCAGTGGGTGGCCGTGCGCCCCCCGAAAAACCGGCTCAGACCCGACGACGCTTGCGCGGGCGGCAGCCGGTATGCGGGATCGGGGTCACATCGCGGATGGATGTAATCGTGAAACCAACCGCCTGCAAGGCGCGCAGCGCGGATTCGCGACCGGCACCGGGCCCCTTGACCTGGACCTCGAGGGTCTTCATGCCGTGGTCCATGGCCTTGCGACCGGCGTCCTCGCCAGCCATCTGGGCGGCATACGGGGTCGACTTGCGCGAACCCTTGAAGCCCTGTGCTCCGGCCGAGGACCAGGCGATCGAGTTGCCCTGGGCATCGGTGATTGTAATCATCGTGTTGTTGAACGACGCGTTCACGTGCGCAACGCCTGACGTGATGTTCTTGCGTTCGCGACGGCGAACACGCGTGTTAGCCTTAGCCATGACCGCTCCTTAATGCTTACTTGGTGACTTTTTTCTTGCCGGCGATAGGTTTCGCCGGACCTTTGCGGGTCCGGGCGTTGGTGTGGGTACGCTGGCCACGCACCGGCAGACCGCGGCGATGACGAAGCCCACGGTAGCAACCCAGATCCATCAGGCGCTTGACGTTCATGGCGTGCTCGCGACGAAGGTCGCCCTCGACCTGGTAATCCTGGTCGATGGTGTCGCGAATACGGGTCAGCTCGTCGTCGGTCAGATCGAACACCCGCCGCTCGACCGGGATTCCGGTCTTTTCACAAATTTTCTCGGCCGTGGTCCGACCGATGCCGTGAATGTAGGTGAGCGCAACGACCACCCGTTTCCCGGTCGGAATGTTTACACCAGCAATGCGCGCCAAAGCTCGTACTCCTTAAGAGTTTGGATACAAAAAATTCCGTCCGATGGGATTATGGAGGTCGGGATTATAGGTGCTTTCGGGAGCAAGTCAACACGCTTATCCCCTTGAAACACTTACGAAACTCTCGCCCTACCTCAAAATACCATCGATTTGTCTTTTCACCTCTTCGATGCTGGCCATGCCGTCTACCCTACTGAAAACACCCGATTTTTCGTAATATCCGATAATCGGTTCCGTCTGAGCATGGTATTCGACCAATCTGGCCCGCACGGTCTCTTGGTTATCGTCCGCGCGCTTGGCGAAGGTGGTACCTCCGCATTTGTCGCAAACGCCTTCCACCGCGGGTTTCTGAAACTCCTCATGGTAACCGGCGCCGCAGGTGGAACAGGAAAACCTGCCCGTTATCCGCCTGATCATGGCTTCGTCATCGACAACGATTTCAACGACGTGATCAATGGCGAGACCGGCCCTATTGAGCATTGCATCAAGGGCCTCAGCCTGCGGCAACGTCCGCGGAAAACCGTCGAGAATTAAACCGTTGCTGCAGTCCGGCTTTTGTATCCGCGCTGCTACAAGCTCGACGATCAATGCGTCCGGCACCAATTTACCCGCTTCGATAATCTCCTTCGCTCTTTTGCCGACGTCACTGCCGGATGCCACTTCAGCCCTCAGCAATTCACCCGTCGACAGTTGCACAATCCGATGCGTTTCCTGAATCGTCTTCGCCTGCGTTCCCTTACCGGAACCCGGGGGCCCCAGAAGAATGACGATGCTCATCCCTTTCGGCCCCGCAGCCTCGATTTCTTGATCAAGCCCTCGTATTGATGGGCGATGAGATGAGACTGAATCTGCGCCACCGTATCCATGGTAACCGTGACGACGATCAGCAAGCTGGTGCCGCCGAAATAGAACGGCACGGAATACTTGGAGATCAAAAGTTCCGGCAACATGCAGATAAGTACCAAGTAGCCGGCACCGATTGTGGTCAGTCGCGTCAGTACCTTATCGAGATAGAGCGCCGTGTTCTTGCCGGGACGGATGCCGGGAACGAAGCCGCCGTATTTCTTCAGGTTGTCAGCGGTTTCCTCCGGATTGAAGACGACCGCCGTGTAGAAAAATGCGAAAAACACCACCAACGTCATATAGATGGCCAGATACAACGGCTGACCGTGGCCGAGATACGCGGCCACTGTGGTCATCCACTCCGGTCCCTGGCCGGCGGAGAAACTCATGACCGTAATCGGCATCAGCAGGATCGAACTGGCGAAAATAGGCGGAATCACACCGGCTGTGTTCAGCTTCAACGGCAGATGCGAGCTTTCGCCACCGGTCATCTTGTTGCCGCGCTGACGTTTAGGATACTGGATCAGGATGCGGCGCTGGGCGCGCTCCATGAACACGATGAACGCGATGACCGCGACAGACATGAACAGCAGGAAAAGGATGAAGCCCGTGGAGAGCGCCCCGGTGCGGCCGAGCTCGAGCGTGCCGGCAAGCGCGCTCGGCAGATTGGCGACGATACCGGCCATGATGATCAGCGAAATGCCATTGCCGACGCCGCGCGCCGTGATCTGCTCGCCGAGCCACATCAGGAACATCGTGCCGCCAACCAGCGTGATCACCACCGACAGGCGGAAGAACAGCCCCGGATCGCTCACCGCCGGCCCCTGACTGGAAGACATGCCCTCGATGCCGGCAGAGATGCCGTAAGCCTGTAGCGCACAGATGGCGACGGTCAGGTAGCGGGTGTACTGGTTTATTTTCTTGCGCCCGCTCTCGCCTTCCTTCTTGATCGCCTCGAGTTGCGGCGACACGGAACTCATCAACTGCATGATGATCGAGGCCGAGATGTACGGCATGATATTGAGCGCGAAGATCGACATCCGGCCGAGCGCACCGCCTGCGAACATGTCGAACATGCCGAGAATGCCGCCCTGGTTCTGGCGGAAGATGTCGGCGAGAACGGCGGCATCGATGCCGGGCAACGGAATAAAGGTGCCAAGCCGGTAGACGATCAGCGCCCCCAATGTGAACCAGATACGATTCTTAAGTTCCGTCGCCTTGGCAAAGGCGCCGAAATTCATGTTCGCTGCGAGTTGCTCGGCGGCGGATGCCATCTGGCCGTTCTACTCCGGTTGATCATCACCGGACGCACATCTGCGTCGCGAGATCCGTTTCTATTCGTCGCCGTCGTCCGCGGCAGCGGCACGCGCGGCCTTGCGTTCTGCGGAAATCTTATGGCGGCGCTTGCCCTTGCCTTCCGGCTTAACCTTCGGCTCCGGCAAAGTGACTGAACCGCCGGCCTTTTCGACCGCGGCCAGCGCACCCTTGGTCGCGGAAGAGACCTGGAGGTCGAGTTTTGCCTTGAGCTCACCCTTGCCGAGCAGGCGCACGCCATCGCGGCTCTTGCGCGCAACGCCGGCGGCGACCAGCAGATCGGTGGTCACCGGCGCCTTGGCATCGAGCTTGCCGGCGTCGACGGCCTGCTGCAGCTTGCCGACGTTGACCTCGGCATACTGCGACGAGAACGGGTTCTTGAACCCGCGCTTCGGCAGCCGGCGGTAAAGCGGCATCTGGCCGCCCTCGAAACCCAGCAGACTGACGCCGCTCCGGGACTTTTGGCCCTTCTGACCGCCGCCCGAGGTCTTGCCGCGGCCGGAACCTATACCACGGCCGACGCGCTTGCGCGGCCGTACCGCGCCTTCGTTATCTTGCAGTTCGTTCAGCTTCATGTCTGCTGTTCCCAACGTTTCCTATTTGGCGAACCGGCTTCAGCCGGCCTCCTCGACCCGCACAAGATGGCGAACCTTGTCGATCATGCCGCGCACTGCGGGCGTATCTTCGAGTTCACGGGTGCGGTGCAACTTGTTCAAACCCAGGCCCTTTAGGGTCTGGCGCTGGTCAGCCGGACGGCCGATCGGGCTGCCGGTCTGGGTCACCTTGAGGATCTTATTCTTGCCAGCCATGAGGCTTCTCCTGGATTAACCGGCAGCCTGCTCGCCGCGACGTGCGACGATGTCACCGACCTTCTTGCCACGGCGCGACGCGACACTGCGCGGCGAAGTGCAGCCGGCGAGCGCACGGAAAGTTGCCTTCACCATGTTATGCGGGTTGGTGGTGCCGATGGATTTCGCCACCACGTCCTGCACGCCCATGGTCTCGAACACCGCGCGCATCGGGCCGCCGGCGATGATGCCGGTACCCGGAGGCGCGGCACGCAGCACGACACGACCTGCGCCGAAGCGGCCGTTGACATCGTGGTGGAGCGTGCGGCCCTCGCGCAGCGGCACGCGAACCATGTTGCGCTTCGCGGCGTCAGTCGCCTTGCGGATCGCTTCCGGCACTTCCCGGGCCTTGCCCGTGCCGTAACCGACGCGACCGCGGCCGTCACCAACCACGACGAGCGCACCGAACGAGAAACGGCGACCGCCCTTGACCACCTTGGCGACGCGGTTGATGTGTACGAGCTTATCGATCAGCTCATCGCCCTCTTCGCGCTCGCGCTCGCGCTCACGGTCACGCTCGCGGCCACGACCGCCGCCGCCACGACCGCCTCGGGAGCCGCTACCCTGTTCGCGCCGGGGGCCGCGCGGTGCCTGTGTTTCTGACATCTTCTCGTTCTCCTAGAAGGACAGGCCGCCCTCGCGGGCACCTTCAGCCAAAGCCTTGACGCGGCCGTGATAGCGGAACCCGCCGCGATCGAACACGACCTCTTTGACGCCTTGCGCCACGGCGCGTTCGGCGATCAGTTTCCCGATTTCTGCGGCGGCATTGACGCTCGCACCGCTCTTCAGTTTGGCGCGTAGGTCCTTTTCAACCGTGGACGCGGCGGCAACGGTCTTGCCGGCCGCATCGTCAATGACCTGGGCATAAATATGCTTGCCGGACCGGTACACCGAAAGCCTCGGCCGCCCGCTCGAATTGCGGCGGATGGCGAGACGCGTGCGCTGTTTGCGCCTGAGAGTGTTTTCTCGCTGTGCCATGTTACTTCTTCTTGCCTTCCTTACGCAGGATGAATTCATCCGCGTACTTGATACCTTTGCCCTTGTACGGCTCCGGCGGACGGTAGCCGCGGATTTCGGCCGCGACCTGGCCGACCTTCTGCTTGTCGGCGCCGGAAATCTCGATATGAGTCTGGTCCGGACACTCGATCTTGATGCCCGCCGGAATCGGATACTTGATGTCGTGGCTGTAGCCAAGTTGCAGCACCAGGTCCTTGCCCTGAACCTGCGCGCGGTAGCCGACGCCGTTGATCTCGAGTTTCTTGATGAAGCCCTCGCTGACGCCCTCGACAAGGCCTGCGATGATCGCCCGCGACGTGCCCCACATCTTCTTCGCATTGGCCGCGTCGGGACGCGGCTGCACGATGACGACGTTGTCCTGCGTCGTGATCTCGACATCGTCCGTGAGGCGCGCGGACAGCTCTCCGAGCTTGCCCTTGGCGGTCACGACGACGCCTTCGACCTGCACCGAAACGCCGTTCGGGATTTCAACCGGGTATTTTCCGATACGCGACATTTTTCGTTCCTATCCTCGGCCGAGCCTGATCAGAAGACCTGGCAAAGCAATTCGCCGCCGACGTTCTGGTCACGTGCCTCGGCGTCTGAGAGCACGCCACGCGGCGTCGACAGAATGGCGATCCCGAGCCCGTTGTACACGCGCTGCAGGTCGTTGATCTTGGTGTAGACCCGGCGTCCCGGCTTGGAGACGCGCGAAATCTCGCGGATCACCGGCTCGCCTTCATGGTACTTGAGCTGAATCTCGATCTCCGACACGCCAGGGCGCAATTGGCGCTCCGCATAGTCGCGGATGTAACCTTCACGCTTCAGCACGTCGAGGACGTTGCTGCGCAGCCTGGAAGCCGGAGAGGAGATCTGACTCTTGCGCGCCCGCTGGCCGTTACGGATGCGGGTCAGCATATCACCGAGGGAA
>JAYNJY010000004.1:0-5354 GCA_038110665.1 Rhodospirillaceae bacterium
TCCGAATATAAGGCGGCGAACAAACCCGGGACGGACCGCCGCGTCACCGCCGGCGATCTCGACTATCTGGTCGACATCACCCGCCATCTGATCCCTGGCGGCAAAGACGCGTCGACGGAGGTCCACTTTTTCCGCGGTTCGATGTTCATGATGATGACCGCCATCAATTACTTCGCGGTTCGTGTGCCGAAGGGTGAGAAGCGCACCGCCCTCTCGCGCATCGGGCGCGAGGAGATTGCCGAACAAATCGAAAAAGTGGCGTCGTTCATCTTGTGGTTTTATGACTACATGGACAAAGTTGTCGACAATCCACCCCCGGTCGGCGCCTATAAAGATATAGTTAACTAGTTGCTTTTTATGGCATTTTCCGCTAACGTATCAGCTGTCAGCGATTCCAGAATGGAACCGAACCCATGGCCCGAGTATCCGATCTTTTCTCAGGGGCGAGCGTCTCCCAAGCGTTGTATCGAAACGCCACCCTTGTTGGCCGGCCGAATTTTGAACTTCAGTTCAACGTCCTCCAAAACACCATCATTGAGCGCCTCAACCAGAAGATCGCCGAGGCGGGCGCCGACGACGAATTGCAGAACAGCAGAGTCGACGTGTTCTTGGCCAATGCCGCCAAGAAGCTGACCGGTGTTCAGCAAGGCATCGAAATCTTCATTTTCGAAAACGCCCGCAACGTCAACGTCGTCTCGTCGCTTTCCGACAAGCTCGACCAGTTGGATACCGCCCTCGACGGGGGTGATACCGCCGCCTTCAATACGGTTCTCGGTAAACTCAACGAGACGGCCGGCTATCTCAAGGTCACCGACGGCTCTTCGGCGGGAATCTTCACCGAAGACGGCGTCTACAAACTTCGCAGCCGAGGGGTGGTCCGCCTCGACAACGCTGGCACCACCGCCAAGGCGACAGCGTACAGTGACTTCGCCGATGCAACGGCGGCGCGCCAAGCCGTGTCGGCGGCGCGGGCCGAGCTCGGCAACGTTGCCGCCGCGTTGCTGGCCAAGCACGAAGGCGCGGAAGCCATTCGCGTCAATGTCTCCAAAAACCTCAACAAGACGCTGCTGCAGATCCAAGCGGCGCAGATCGCCGACCAGGCCTCCAAGGCCCAGGAAATCGCGAAGCTACGAGAGGAATATGGACAGCTTCTCTATGCCCTGTCCCTGGCCTTTGAATCGTCGCAGTTCCTGACCGAGCAACTCGGCGCGAAGCTGTTCGAGCCGCCGGAACTCGACAGTGGCTCAGTCATCAATATCTTTACCTGAAATCCACGGTCAATGGCTTTCGTGGTCGCCGTGCCGTCGCTTCGCGCCGTCGGCGCCTGTCATCGCTGGATGGCCGATCTCAGCGCCACTTCCATGCGCCCGGCGAACGCTCTCAAGTCACAGAGCGGACTCGATTTCACGCGCGCCCGCAGTCCGTCCCGTACCGTTTGTAAGGACGATTTGTCCGCAACCAGTTTCGCCGCGACGGCA
Source organism: Rhodospirillaceae bacterium (assembly GCA_038110665.1). GTDB lineage: Bacteria > Pseudomonadota > Alphaproteobacteria > Rhodospirillales > Casp-alpha2 > TMED8. The sequence continues at coordinate 1,479 of JAYNJY010000004.1, forward strand.
ACAAAGTCCTCTCGGCTATCGGCGACCCAGTCCCCACACCCGGCCGCCGACAATACCGATGCCCCGGAAAAGCCACCGCCGGCCCCGGATCGCAACGCGACGACGGGAACGCCCATCCACAGCGCATCGCAAGTCGAAATCGTCTCACTGGCAACAACGCTATCGAGTAGCACGTCGACCTTCGATAGCAGTTCGACCCAGCCGGTTCGCCCTTCCAGCCCATCGACAAACTCGACCTGGCCATCGATACCGTGATTGGTGAATTGCGTCCTGACGTGTTGCGCGAGTTCACTTTCGACGTCCCCCATTCGCCCAAGCATGAGCTTCGCGTCGGGCACGGCGCGCAGGACATCGCACCACAGCGGCAGAGACCGCATTAATGCCGGCATGTTCATGACCGCGCCGTATACGGGGGTCTTGCCGGTCCCGTTTTGCCCACCCGCCTTCTCCAACATCACCGATCCGCCGCCGTAAGCGACCTGCCCGGGACCGAGACTGATGGTGTCAACCGCCAGCGCCACGCTAGGCTCGGCGAAGTCGTCATGGAGAACCGCGTCTAGCGTCGCCGGCACCACCGCACCAGCACCGTTCAGCCATCCGACGCGTCGCGCTTTCAGTCCGCTCGCCAGCAATTCCTGGCGATTACCCGGATAGACACCGCAAAGATCGACCAGCACGTCAATGCCATCGTTGGTTATGATGTGTTTGAATGTCACGTTGTCGAGATCGAAAGCCTCGCGCCAATCGTCGGTCAGACTTTTCAGGCGCGACGTGCCGACGTGTGGTCGCTCGTAGAGTTGGTAACCGACGATCCGGACGTTGGCGTCGTCGTAACACTGAAACCAAGCCTCGAGAAAATCGATGCTTGAGGTCATGGCCTGCTCGTTGATGAGAATTCCGAGAAACAGCTTTTGGTGACCGGAAACCTCTTTGACGAATCTTGCCGGGACTTCGACCGAAGTCTTTTCCAGCGTTTCGCCCAGGCGTTCGAGGTCGGTCCCGGCGCTGCCCCGCTCAGCGCCGGCCTCGTAACCCGCGAGGCGGACGGACAGTTGCATGAGGTCGATCTCCGCCCGATCGGCCGAAGTCAGCGTCGCCAGCACTTCGCGCGCTTCTTTCAGCAGGCCCAGTTCGAGATAGGCGACGATCAATTCGCGCCCGTTTTCCGGCTCGTCCGGTGCCAATTCGTAGGCCTTTTGGAACGCGCCCAACGCCTTGACCGGCTGATCCATCGCCAGCAGCGCCATGCCCTTCAAGCGGTAGGCTTCGTCATCGTCCGGCCGCAGCCCAAGATAAGTTTCGCAGTATTGCAGCACATCGGAATAACGGCGCTGGTGATAACGCACCCAAGCGTTGACCAGTTGTGTGGGCAGGCTTACCCGCTCGAAATTGTGCTCCGGATCGGCGAACGCCTGCGGCTCGACGCGAGCCAGGAATTCGTTCGAGTCCATTACCAGCGACAACTTCATGAAGTAATTCACGTCATTGAGATTGCCGGTCATGGCGTTCAACGCGGCCAACGCGCGCGCGAACTCGAGGTCGTCTGGCGCCAACTTGATGCCCTCGTTCATGAACTGAAGCGCCTTGCCATGATCGCCGAGAGCGAACGACATCATGCCAAGCAGGTAGTAGCTCTCTCCACGCTCCGGATAATCGACCCGCAATACATCGCTAAGCGATATGGCTGCCTCTAAATCATTCTCGGTTAAGGCTTGGAAAATGGCTTCAAGACGCTGGTTATATTCTTCAGGATCAAATTCCATGCGCACAATCTACTTCAGTAAGCATGTTTTACTCTTAGCATTTTTAGCAAGACAGGAAAACGCTCCATCGGCCCAGCGCGGCGGGCGATGGAGAATATCTGCCGTTCATAGGGGGAAAATTTTGCCGGATGCGTGGCTTTCGATCCCGATCCGCTGAGTTCCGCAGACAAAAATTAAAATAAATTCAATTTCTTAGAATATTTTTCGAGATTGGCCTGCGGTTTGCTTTCTCGTATCGCACCACAAACGCGCTTGATCCGAGGACCCCAGGCCATGAACGATTATTTCATCAAACCGACCAAGATCTTCGATGCCCCAAGCAGCAAATCGACGCCGCTCGACAAGGCCGATCGGGCCGCAGCGCTGGCGGCGCTGGCCAGCAGCTTCCGCGATCTCTTGCATCGTGTCGGTTCCAACGTCGACACCGGCCTCAATTCGATCGCCGAACAGCGCGGCATCACCGCCGTCTCCGAAACCCGCAAGCCGAGCGAGAACTACGGCGACACCCACTCCGACCGGGACAGCGGCGCCGACGATTGTGTCGCGCGCGTCAAGGACGAGCCGAAAACCTACGGCCGCGACGACGGTCATCGCAATTACCATGGCGACGACAACCGGCGCGCCCCTGAAGCGGTCGACCGTGGCGAGCGGTTGGACAACCGTCAATCGGCTGAAACCAATACCAAGGACGATGGCCTGGCCGAGTCCGTCGAGAAGTCAGAGCGCCCGTCCGGCGATGCCAAGGACGGCGACAAGGATACCGTCGACAACACAGGCGCCAAGTCCGAATCGACCGGCGCCGACAAGGCTGCGAACGGCTCTCAGAGCGCCTCCGGGGGCAAGTCCGGCCCGGCCACGCAGGGAGCACAGCAGACCGACGTCTCCGCCACCCTGGCCTCCATCGTTGAGCCGGCCGCCGGCCTGGAATCGGCCGTGGCCGTCGCCACCGCGAATGCACAGGGCCTTGTCGATGACGGTCCGGCCGACGATACGGCCAAGTTTAACGCCGCCGCCGGCCTGGCGGCCGCGGTCTCCAATGCCAAAGGTAACGGCGTCCATTCCGCCGACACCGGCCGCCAGCAGAGCAGCAACGCCGCCGCGCAACAGACGGCCGCCAACGGTCAGAACCAGAACCAAGCCGAGACCGCGACGCGCGGCCAAGCTGGTATCCAACAGCAGGCCCAGCAAATTGCACGAGCGCTGGGCGACGATGTCCGCATGCAGATTAACGTCGATGTCGCTGACGAAGCCGAGTCGCTGACGTCGCGTCCGATGACCACGCTTGCCGCCGGCGCCGCCGTTGGAGACCAGGGAAAGGGCCAGAACCAGAACGGCCAACAGCAGACCGCCCACGCGTCCGCGCCCGGCCAGGCCCAGGCGGCCGTCGCCGGCAACGCGCAGACGCAGAACGGCCAGGCCCAGGGCCAGAACCAGCAGGCGAACGCCCAGTTGGGCCAGGCCCAGGGCGTTCAGCAGGCCGGCGCCGATGCCAAGGGGCCGGCCGCGGCCTCGACCACTGCGCATAACGCCGCCGCCCCCAACACTTCCGGCGGCGGCGAAGGCACCTCTTCGAGTTCCGGTGTTTCCGGCAGCAGCCAGACGCAGCAGACTCAGCAATCCCAGCATACCTCTCAGACGCAGCAGGCTCAGGCCGCCCGAGGCCAGCACAATGGTCCGAGCGCGGCCGAGCAGGTATCGGTGCGCATCACCCGCGCGCTCCAGGCGGGCAACGACCGCATCTCCATCCGCCTCAATCCGGCGGAACTCGGCCGCGTCGAGGTCAAGGTCGAACTCAGCCATGACGGTCGTATGACCGCCGTCGTCACCGCTGACAAGCCCGAGACGCTGGAGACGCTCCGCCGTGACGCATCCGAATTGCAGAAGGCCTTGCAGCAGGGCGGCATCGACCTGAGTTCCGGCGACCTCGCGTTCAATCTGCGCGGTGAACACGGCCAGACCGCCGATGGCGGCGACGGCAATGCCGGCGCGCCGGCCAACGCCGAGGGAACCGCCGACGCGACCGACATCAACCCCGAAGTGGCACTGCTGCCGAGCGATATCGCGCTCGGCGAAGGCCGCGTCGACGTCCGGGCCTAAGCGCGGCGGAAACCGC
>JAYNJY010000004.1:5454-11634 GCA_038110665.1 Rhodospirillaceae bacterium
ATCGCGCTCGGCGAAGGCCGCGTCGACGTCCGGGCCTAAGCGCGGCGGAAACCGCACCAGGAGATAAGCCATGTCCATCATCGGTAACGTCGACAATTCGACAGCGCTTTCCGGGTCGCAATCGGCCCAGGCGAAGAGCAAGCTCGACGAGGATCTCAATCAATTTCTGAATCTTCTGGTCGCCCAGTTGCAGAACCAGGATCCTCTGGATCCGCTGGATGCCAACGAGTTCACATCGCAGTTGGTGCAGTTCGCCAGCGTCGAACAGCAGATTTACCAGAACTCCAACCTGGAAAAGCTGCTCAATCTGCAGGAAACCAACCAAATCTCGCAGATGGTCGACTTCATTGGCAACCGCATCGAGTTCGAGAGCCAGCAGCTGCCGGTCGAGAACGGTCAGGCCGACTTCACCTACACCATGCCGGTCGGCGTACGCGAAGCCACCATCAACATTTCCAACGCCGCCGGCCTCAACGTGTTCTACACCGACGCGGAAGTGGACCCGGGCAAGCATACGTTCAAGTGGAACGGCCAGGACAAGTACGGCAATCCGGTACCGGACGGCACCTACAACTTGCTGGTCAGCGCCAAGGATGCGTTCGGCAAACTGACGCCGCCGGAACAGTATACGGTTTTCGGCACTGTCACCGGCGCCGGCGTCGATAACGGCGCGACGAAACTGTTCGTCGGAGACGACGTGGACGTCGACATCGAAACCATCTTGTCGGTGAAGCAGCCGACGACGACGGCATCGACTGAATAGAAGCAAGGCCGGCGCCGCCGCAAGCGGCAGGCGCCACCTACCATTGGCTTAGGCAATTTCCCGGCAGCGGAGCCGGGCGTGAAGGAGGAAGACGATGACACTGTTCGGTTCACTGAGTTCCGGTGTTTCCGGCCTGACGGCACAGTCGAGTGCCATGGGCGCGATTTCGGACAACATCACCAACGTCTCGACGATCGGTTACAAGAACACCATCGTCAATTTCGCGACGCTGGTCACCAAGCAGACCTCGACGACCTTCTACTCCGCTGGCGGCGTGCAGTCGAAACCGCGCACCGACACCGGTGTGCAGGGCTTGCTGCAAGCGTCGACCTCGCAAACCGACATCGCACTTTCCGGCTCCGGTTACTTCGTGGTCAACGAAGCGAACGTGCCGACTATCAACAACGAATTCCTCTACACCCGCGCCGGTTCGTTCTTCCAGGACAACGAGGGCTATCTCCGCAACTCCTCGGGCTTCTACCTTCAGGGCTGGCCGGTCAACGCGCTTGGCACCGTCGTTCCCAATAACAAGTCGCTGACCATCCCCAACCAGAACGTCATCTCCACGGACTACCTGGCAACCGTCAACCTGAACCGGGTCGGCGGCACTGCGGCTGCGACCACCAAGATTTCGATCGGCGCCAACCTGCCGTCGAACGACACGCTCGGCAAGACCCACAAGACGGACGTGCAGTTCTTCGACACGCTCGGCAACGCCAACACCATGAGCGTCATCTACACCAAAACCAACCGCGACAACCAATGGGACACGACCATCCGTCCGCCGCAGGGCACCGCGATCGTCACCCAGGAGGATTCGTCCGGAAACACCTTTAAGTCGATTGGCCATCTGGAGTTCATCGGCAAGCCGGCCGAGGGCGCTGCGGTCACCATCGAGGGGCAGACATACGAATTCTCGGCCGACGCGACCATCACCGCCGGCAACGTCCGGGTCACCATTACCACGGCGACGACCGTCGCACAGGACGTGGCCTCGTTGATTGCGCGGGTGATCGCAAACGACTCCGACTTCGACACCACCAATAACCGCATCATGGTCGATCCCGGCAACACGGCGACCGTGTTGATCGAGGATGACGGCACGCGCGACATCATCATCGATCCGAGCGGCCTGATCACCTCTTCAGGGACCCCGGCGACACGCCAGGAAGCGGTGTTCACGGTGCGCCAGACCTCGACTAACTACCGCGATTACCAGCAGTTCGTGTTCCCGGCCGACCCCGCCGCCGGCAACACCATCACCATCAACGGCAACACCTACACCTTCCAGACTGCTGCCGCGGTGACTGCTGGCAGCACCTCGACGATCACCATCGGCGGCGCCATCGCCACCACGCTGGCAAGCCTAGAAACCGCCATCGAGGCGCGCGACGCCCAGTTTGCGTCGGGCGCTACGACCGTCCGGGTCCGGGAAAACTCTGCCTTTGGCCAGAACAATACCCTGGTTCTTGAAAACCTGAGCTCCTCCTACTCGGTTTCCTGGGCCGGCGTAACCATCAACGACACGGCCGGCGCTGCGCAGACGTCGCCAATCACCATCAACAAAACCAACTCCATCGTCTTCAACTCGGATGGTATTCCGAGCGCCTTTGCCGTCGCCGAACTCGACATCGCCCAGTTCCAGAATGGCGCCTACGACATGGACGATGACGCATCCCGATCGCCTCAGATCACGATGGACTTCGGCACCGTCGGCGAAGCAAACGGAATGACCCAGTTCGGCGCCGAGTTCACGCCAGTGTTCATCACCACGGACGGCTCGCAGTTCGGCACCTTCGCCGGCGTCACCATTGATGCCAAGGGCTTGATCACGGCGTTGTTCGATAACGGCGAAACGCGGCCGGTGTACAAATTGCCGATCGCCACCTTCGTCAACGTCAATGCGCTCGACAACCGCACCGGCAACGTCTGGAACGCGACCCAGGCGTCGGGCGACCCGACGCTCCGCGAGGCCGACAACGGTCCCGCCGGCCAGGTGGTCCAGGCCTCGCTCGAACAGTCGACCGTCGACATCGGTGAAGAGTTCACCAAGATGATCGTCGTGCAGCGCGCCTTCTCGGCGGCCGCGAAGATTATCTCGACGGCCGACGAAATGCTCGAAGAGCTGCTCAGGACAAAGCGTTAATCCAGAGTTCCATAACCCACAGTTCCACAACCCACCGTCCCAACCCGGGGCCCGGTATCGGATCAAGACCCGATACCGGGCCTCGCGTTTTCAGGGGTCCGGCAACGTCAGGGCGGATTCTTCCAAGCGGCAAGCGCCGCTGCCGCCTCGCCGACGATCTCACCCCAGTTGCCCGCGCGCCGCTGCCGGAACAGCCGGAGCGAGCGATACCATGGGCTGTCGGCGCGATCCTGGAACCAGCGCCACAACGGCACCTCGGACAGCAATGTCCAGCACGGTACACCGAGCGCGCCGGCCATGTGGACCGTCGTGTTGGAGATCGAAACGATCAGGTCCATAGCCGCGACCTGGGCGGCGAATGCATCGAGATCCTTGAGTTGGTCTATGGTTTCGTCGTGCATGATCTTAATCCCGGTCGCTGCCTGGAATGCCTCACGCTTGGCGCGAGTGTCGCCGTACTGGAGGTCGACGAAGCGAACGCCCGGCGTTTCCAGCAGCGCTTGCCAGTCCGCGAGGTCGACGGATTTTTCCCAACCGATCTCCGGGTTTGCGCTGTACCAGGAAAGCCCGACGAGCGGCGCGTCCCCATTGGCATAGGAGGCGCGCAATGCTTTTCGCCGTTGTTCGTCGGCGACGAGATAGGACGGCCTGTCGGGGAATTCGTCGGTTCCGCGGCGATAGTGCATGCCGAGATCGCCGGTGGCGATATGGAAGTCGAGGTCGCCCTGGAAAGCGGTCGGCCCGACGGTCCGCGCCAGGCAGGTGACGCCCGGAAAAGAGCGTTCGAACAGCGGCATCAGGCGCGGCTCGCACTCCAGGACCACGTTCGCACCAGCGGCCAAGAGGTCCGGCACCATGCCTGCATACATGATTTCCTCGCCGATGCCCTGCTCGCCCCAGACCGCGATAGTCCTGTCGGCGGGGTCGCTGCCGTCCCAGACCGGAACGCCGAAATCTCGCCACTGGTTACGGAATTCGCGCTTACGCCAGCGCCACCGGTGCTCACGCCAGCCAGTTTCCAGGTTCCGCCCCGTCAGCAGCATGACCTCGGAAAGATTGAAATGTGCGTCAGCGTAGTTGGGGTCGATCTCGAGCGCGCGGCGGAACAGCGCCACCGCGTCCTCCTGGCGGTTCATGCGGTGGCGAATGGTACCGAGATTGGAAAGCGCGGGCGGAAACGTTGGATTGATCCCCAGGGCGCGCGCAAAACAGGCCTCGGCGGCGTCATATTCGCCCTGGCGCTGCATGATCGAGCCCAGGTTGTTGTGGGCAGAGCCGTGGTTCGGATCGAGGGCGATAGCCTTGCGGTAGCTCGCGGTGGCTCCGTCGAAGCGCTTCTCGTCGCGGAACACGCTGCCTAGGTTGTTGAAGGCATCAGCGAAACCGGGGTCGAGTTCCGTCGCCTTCTTGAAACTTTCGAAGGCCGCCATCAATTCGAAGCGTTCGTGCAGGATGACGCCCAGGTTGTTCCACGCCTTTGCCGAGCCGGGATCGCGCCTGACGGCCTCTGTGGCGATTTCGCGGGCCTCATCCAGGCGGTCAAGCACGCGCAGCAGCGTGCCCAGGTTGCTGTAAGCCGGGGCGAACTCGGGCCTGCGTCGAATGACCTCGCGGTAGCCCGCTTCCGCCTCGGCCGCGCGGCCTTGCGCCTGGCGCAGCGCGGCAAGATTGAAACGCGCCTCGATCTGGCCGGCATCGGTCTCAATCGCCCGCTCAAACCATCGCGCCGCGCGCTCGAAATTACCCAACCCCTGATAGAGGGTGCCGAGATTGTTGGCCCGCTCCGGCCATGCCGGCGCCAGGCGCAGGGATTTCTCCATCAGCGCGGCCGCCGCCGCGGGATCGCCGGCTGCGGTGAGCCGGCCAAAATAGTAAAGCGCGTCGGCATGATCGGGCTGGCGGTCGAGAACGTCGCGATAGCCGCGCTCGGCCTCGGCGTCCCGCCCCGCGCGATGGTTCGCCAAGGCGTCGGCGAATGCCTGTTCCGTATCCATGCGGCCAACATAGCCGGCCAGCCGGACGCGGCGCAACGGCTCGCTGGTCTTGGTTAACGGCCGTTTACCAGGATTTTTAGCGTTTCCTTAACAGCATTCCGCTAGCCTGCTCAGGCTCTTGATCGAAACCATCGATAAGCGATGCGATTGAAGGCCATGGACCACCGTCACGCCGATATTGAAATCTCTTCCGCCTCGCCTTGCGGCAAGTCGGTCACCGGGGAAAAGCCGAGATCGGTTGCCAGCCCGACGGGCACGCCGCTGTCGCTCAAGGACCTGCCGCCGGCCGGAACGACGCGCTGGGTCGTGCGGCGCAAAGCCGAAGTCGTCGCCGGCGTGCGCGGCGGGCTGATCAGCCTCGAAGACGCGCTCCGTCGCTACAATCTGACCATCGACGAGTTCCGCTCCTGGCAGCGGTTGCTCGAGAACCACGGCCTCGAAGGGCTGCGCGTGACGCGGCTCAAGAAATACCGCAAGGCCGCGCGCTAACCGTCCCTCAAATCCACCGACACTCGGCTCGTATACCTGCGTCAGGCGCCGACCGGCACCCGTCGTCGCATGCTCGCGTCACCGGATAGGCAATTATTGCCCACCGTTAACCTCTTCTTCAGACTCGGAACGCTAGCATCGAGCCTGGGTTTTGGAAGGTCGCCACCGAACCCCAGGGTCGGTGGTAAAACTCGGGCGCAACGCCCGGCAAATCATAACGAACGGGGTTCGACGTGGATACAATCGGGCAAGCTTTAAGAAATCTCGGTCCAATGCGCCTTGCCGTAATGGGCGCGGTGATGATTGGTCTGGTCGGGTTCTTCATCTTCCTGATCAGCCAGATCGGCGCGACGGACATGAAACGGCTCTACGGCGAACTCGACACGCGCGATTCCAACAAGATCGTCAGCGAACTCGGCGCGATGGGCATCCGCTACGAGATGCGCAAGGGCGGCACCGAAATCTACGTGCCCGCCGATCAGGCCAACCGCGCCCTGCTGCAACTCGCCGACAAGGGCTTGCCCGGCGGCGGCACCATCGGCTACGAGATTTTCGACAAGCAGGAAGCCCTCGGCACCACCAATTTCATCCAGAACGTAAACCTGGTCCGCGCGCTCGAGGGCGAGCTGGCCAAAACCATCCAGACGCTCTCGACCGTGAAGTCCGCCCGCGTGCACCTGGTTCTGCCCAAGCGTGAGTTATTCAGCAGCCAGAAGCAGGAGCCGAGCGCGTCGGTCGTGCTCAGCATGAAGGGCGCGAAACGCCTCGAATCCGAACAGGTGACCGCG
>JAYNJY010000004.1:11644-29607 GCA_038110665.1 Rhodospirillaceae bacterium
CGAGAAACAGCAGCCGAGCGCGTCCATCTTCATGTCCATGCGGTCGGCGGGACGCCTGCCGCGCGAACAGGTCCTGGCCATCCAGCACCTGGTCGCCACCGCTGTTCCCGGCCTCAACCCGAACCACATCTCGGTCGTCGACAACAAAGGCAAGCTGCTTGCCGGCGGCTTCGATGACAAAGATTCCATCTCCTCTCTCGCCCTAAAGGCCGATCAGCGTCGCCGCGCTCTCGAAGCGCGCCTGACCCGCACCATCGAGGAGCTTCTCGAGCGAACTGCCGGTTTCGGCAAGGTCCGCGCCGAAGTCAACGTGGAGATGGATTTCGACCGTATCAGCACCCAGGAAGAATCCTACAATCCCGACGGCCAGGTCGTCCGCTCGACCCAGAACGTCGAGCAGACGTCGTCGAGCAAGGACGCCGAAGGCCAGCCGCCGGTCTCGGTCGGCACCAACCTACCCGACCCCAACGCGCAGTCCAACGAGAACGCCAACAGCTCGGCGGCCGAGACCCGCACCGAGGAGACCGTCAACTACGAGATTTCCAAGACCGTCAAGAACCACATCCGCGAGGCCGGTATCATCAAGCGCCTCTCGGTCGCCGTCCTGGTCGACGGAAAGCGTGCGCCCGACCAGAAGGGCGACCCCAAGTACCAGCCGCGTTCGAACGCCGAGATGGAACTGTTCGCGACCCTGGTCAAAGGCGCCATCGGCTTCAACGCCGACCGCGGCGACACGGTCGAAGTCATCAACATGGAATTCGCCGAGTTCGTGCTGCCGGAAGAGCCGCTCGACCTCCTTATCTTCGGCCTGACCAAGAACGACGTGTTCAAGTTCGCCGAGCTGTTGGTCTACATCATCCTAGCACTCCTGGTCATCCTGATGGTGATCCGCCCGCTGCTGTCGCGTGCACTGGAAGGCATGCCCTCCGCGCAGGCCATGGGTGAACAGCTTCTCGCCGACCATACCGCCGGACGTCCGGCGCTAGCCGGCCCGGGCTCCGGTGTCCCGGCACCTTCCGAGATGGGGCAGGAAGAGGAGGACGTCGAGGAGCTTATCGACATCGACCGCGTCGAAGGCCGCGTAAAGGCGTCCTCCATCAAGAAGGTCGGCGAGATCGTCGACAAGCACCCGGACGAAGCCTTGTCGATCCTGCGCGATTGGATGCACGCGGAAACCTGATCTGCTGGGCAATATGATTGAGGGGCGAGAGCTAAGCTCATGGCAAAGGAAGACTATCGAACCCTATCGGGGATGCAGAAGGCGGCGATTTTCATGCTGGCGGTGGGCCACCAGCACTCGGCGCAACTGTTCGAAAAGATGGAAGACGAGGAAATTCGCCAGCTTTCCCAGGCGATGGTGTCGCTGGGCTCGATCAGCGCGACGGTTGTGGAGCGCTTGCTCATGGAGTTCGCCGACCAGCTGTCGTCGGCTGGCGGCCTAGTCGGTTCGGTCAGTTCGACGGAACGCTTGCTGATGAGCGCGCTGCCCGAGGAGCGAGTCAACGCGATCATGGAGGAGATGCGCGGTCCGGCGGGCCGCACCATGTGGGACAAGTTGAACAACGTCAACGAGGCGGTGCTGGCCAACTACCTCAAGAACGAATACCCACAGACGGTGGCGGTCGTGATGTCAAAACTGCGTCCCGATCACGCGTCACGCGTACTGGCGATCCTACCGGAGAACTTCTCCATGGAAGTGATCATGCGCATGCTGCGCATGGAGGCGGTGCAGAAGGAGATCCTCGACCACGTCGAGCGTACGCTGCGTTCCGAGTTCATGACCAACCTGGCGCGGACCGCGCGGCGCGACAGCCACGAGCTGATGGCGGACATCTTTAACAACCTGGACCGGGCGACCGAAAAACGCTTCATGACGTCCTTGGAGGAGCGCAACCGCGAGGCGGCGGAGCGTATCCAGCAGTTGATGTTCACCTTCGACGACCTCGCCCGGGTCGACGGCGCCGGCATCCAAATGCTGCTGCGCCAGGTCGAGAAGGACAAGCTGGGCCTGGCGCTCAAGGGTGCCTCGGACGCGGTGCGCGAACTCTTCTTCGCCAACATGTCGGAACGCGCCGGCAAGATGCTGAAGGAGGACATGGAGACGATGGGTGCGGTACGCCTGAAGGACGTCGACGAGGCTCAGGCCGCCATCGTCTCGGTGGCCAAGGCCCTGGCCGACTCGGGCGAAATCGTCATCGCCGGCAACGACGGGGAAAGCGAACTCGTTTATTGACGCAGGGACTGCATGTCGACAACCCTAACGCCATCGGATTCTGGAGCGGCCATGCGCCAAATCGAGAAATTTCTCTTCAACGTTTCCTTTGACGAGGACGAATTGGCGCGTGCCGAGGCGGCCGCCAAGGCCGCCGAAGCCGAGGTGCAGGAAGAAAGTTTCGTGGAGATCGAGCTCCCGACCTTCTCCGAAGAGGAGGTCGCCGCCGCCCGTGCCGAAGGGTTCGACGCCGGCAAGGCGGAGGGTTCGCAGGAGACCGCCGAATCGATCGAGGCTCGGACCGCCGAAACACTCGCCAAACTTGCCGGCCAGTTCGGCAATCTGTTCCGCGATCAGACCGCCACCAACGCGGCACTGTTCGATGACGCCATCAACATCGCGGTCGCGATCTCGCGCAAGTGTTTCCCCCATTTAACCGACACCCACGCCCAGCAGGCGATCAAGGACATGGTTCGCGAGGTTCTCGCGGAAATCCTGGAGGAGCCGCGCGCCCTCGTGCACGTCCATCCGGACCTCGTCGAGCCGCTGAACGCTCGTATCGCCGAGATCGCCGATCAGAGCAATTTCGAAGGTCAGGTGCTGATCATCGACGACGCGGCCATGCCGCCCGGCGATTGCCGGGTTTCATGGAGCAGCGGCAGCGCTGAACGCGACATGAAGACGCTTTGGCAACGGGTCGACGAAATCGTCGAGCAGAACGTCCACGCTTTGGCACAGCCGGAGCGCGGTGCGGCCGGCGAATCGGCTGCGCCGAAAAGTGCGCCCGCCGGGTCCACGCGGTCCGGAGCGCCAACGCCGGGCGCGGCGGCACCGACACCGCCGATACCGGGCGGCGCCGGCGCCTCTGCCCAACCCGAGCCGGGGCAACCGACCGGACGCGCCCAACGGCGCCAGGAAAATACGAGTGATGCCAATACGTTATCTCTGGAAAGTGCAGGCCAAGCGAATCTCGGCGAAGGGCGTGACGCGGGATCCGGAGGCTCGACCACCCCGGAAGAGGCGGATTTGACCGCGGCACATCTCCAAGCCGGACCGGGAATCGTGGAAGCGGCGGAAGACGCGGATATACTGGACACAGACCAATCGGCACCCTCGGACAGCGGCCAGTCATCGGACGACGCCGCCGAAAGTTCGTCGCCGCCCGTGGGTAACCGTTGATCCGGCGCGTTCGGATTTCGAAACGGACGTTGAGGACAGGAGAAAAGCATGGCTGAGGATTCGGAACTGGAGCTCGAGAACCTCGACGACGCCGACGAACCCGCTCCGCCGGCAATGAGCGAGCCATCGCGGGACGACGACGATGACGATGATTTACAGGAATTCGGCGACCTGCCGCGCAGCGCCAAGGACCTCGAAGCCGTCTACGACATTCCCGTGCAAGTGTCGGCGGTTCTCGGCAAGTCGACGATGCAGGTCAGCCAGCTTCTCAAGCTCGGGCGTGGCGCTGTCGTCGAACTGGACCGCAAGGTCGGCGAGGCCATCGACATCTACGTCAACAACCGGCTGGTTGCCCGCGGCGAGGTCGTCGTCGTGGAAGACCGGCTCGGTGTGACGATGACGGAAATCATCAAAACTGACCGGACCGGGTAACCAGCCGCCGATGGCCGAGGATGGCGCGAATATCTACGTTGCCCGACCGCGAGGGGCCATGGATCTCGCCAGCGTCGTCGGCTTGTTGTGCGGCTTCGGGCTGATCGGCACGGCCATGGCGCTCGGCGGCTACCCGGAGAGCTTCTTCAACCCGCCGTCCGTCCTGATCGTCATCGGCGGCACCTTCGCGGTGACCACGGCGTGCTTCTCGCTTCGCGAGTTGGGGCGGACGTTTCGGGTCATCGGCAAGACCCTGTTTCACACCGCGCGCGACCCGGCCGAGGCTGCGACGCGGGTGTTGCTGATCGCCGAACTGGCCCGCAAGCGCGGCGTGCTGGCGGGACAGAACCTAGTCGGTTCCGTGCAGAACGAGCCGTTTCTCTACAAGGGTTCGCAGATGGTGGTCGACGGCACGCCCGGCGAGGAAGTAGAGAGCATCATGCGCCGCGACCTGCAGGCAACCATTCAATGGCACGCCAAGAGCACAAGCGTGCTGCGCAAGATGGGCGAGTTTTCCCCGGCCATGGGCCTGATCGGCACGCTGATCGGCTTGGTGCAGATGCTCGGAAACCGGGACGCCCCCTCGACCATCGGCCCGAGCATGGCGGTGGCGCTGCTCACGATCTTCTACGGCGCCGTGCTCGCCAACATGTTCTTCCTGCCGCTGGCCGCTAAGCTCGAGCGCAATTCCCAGGAAGAAGCCCTGATCAACAACCTGTACGTCATGAGCGCGGCGTCGATCGGCAACCAGGAAAACCCGCGCCGCCTGGAGATGATGCTGAACAGCATCCTGCCGCCGGCCAACCGTGTGCAATACTTCGACTAAGGCCCCGAAAGAGATCGTTTCATGAGACTGCTCATCATCGGCACCCTGAACGGACAGATCGGCGCGGCAAGCCAGATTGCCATGCGGCGCGGTGCCAAGGTCCAGCAGGTGAACGACGAGGAAGCCGCGCTCGAGGCGCTCCGCAGCGGTCGCGGCGCCGACCTGATCATGGCGGACGTGTCGCTCGATATGGCCAAGCTGATCAGTTCGCTCGAGGCGGAACGCATTGTCGTCCCGGTCGTCGCCTGCGGCGTTGGCAACGATACCAAGGCCGCGGTCCGCGCCATCCGCGCCGGCGCCAAGGAATACCTGCCGCTGCCACCGGACGCCGAACTCATCGCCGCCGTACTCGAAGCGGTGGCCGAGGAATCCCAGGCGATCATTCACAAGGATCCGCGCATGATCGAAGTCATGCGAGTCGCCGACCAGGTCGCGCCGAGCGAAGCCAGCATCCTGATCACCGGTCCCTCCGGCACCGGCAAGGAGCTCATGGCGCACCACATCCACAACCGCTCGAAACGCAAGGATGGCCCCTTCGTCGCCGTGAACTGCGCGGCGATCCCGGAAAACCTGCTCGAGTCGGAGCTTTTCGGCCACGAGAAAGGCGCCTTCACCGGTGCCATCGCGAGGCGCGTCGGCAAGTTCGAGGAGGCCGACGGCGGCACCATCCTGCTCGACGAAATCAGCGAGATGGACCCTCGCCTTCAGGCCAAGCTGCTGCGCGCCATCCAGGAACGCGAGATCGACCGCGTCGGCGGTAAGAAGCCGGTTCCAGTCAACGTCCGCATCGTCGCCACGTCCAACCGCAACATAGAGGAAGAAGTTTCCAAGGGCACCTTCCGCCAGGATCTGTTCTTCCGCTTGAACGTCATGAACCTGAAACTGCCGGCACTGAACGAACGCCCCAACGACATTCCGGTACTGGCGGCGCATTTCGCCAAGAAATACGCCGAGGTCAACGGCGTCCCCGAGCGGACGCTCGGCGCCGACGCGCTGGCCATGCTGAAAGGCCACGCCTGGCCCGGCAACGTGCGTGAACTGGAGAACACGATGCACCGCGCCGTGCTGTTGGCGAGCGGCGACGAAATTGGCCCCGACGCCATCATGCTCGGCGAAGGCGGCACCGCGGGCCGGACCAACGGCGGCGGCGAGCGCGGCGGTGACGGCGTGCAGCGGGTCGGTCGTACCGTCGCGGACGTGGAACGCGAATTGATCATCGATACGTTGCAGCACTGCCTGGGCAATCGCACGCATGCGGCCAATATTCTCGGAATCTCGATCCGCACGCTGCGCAACAAGCTGAAGATTTACGGCGACCAGGGTTTCTCCGTGCCGCAACCGGGCGAGGCGACTTAAGGCGGCGGCCGAACGGCGTTAGCCGGGGGATTCGAAGAAGCGGACCGTCTATGCCGGCGGTCCGGCGGGATTGAAAAACGGGGCGATGGCGGACATCACCACCACATCGGCGGCGAACAACGGGCAAGGCGGCGGCATCGATGTCCGTGGCCGGATTGCCGATGCCCTCAAGCGCGGCGACATCATGCTGGCGCTCGGCGTCGTCGCCATCCTGGTCGTCCTCATCATGCCGATGTCCAAGTGGATGCTCGACATCTCCTTGGCGTTTTCGATCACGTTCTCCGTGCTCATCTTGATGACCGCGCTGTTCGTCGAAAAGCCGCTGCAGTTCAACGCCTTCCCGACCGTCCTGCTGCTCGCCACGATGATCCGCCTGAGCCTGAACTTGGCCTCCACCCGCCTGATCCTGTCCAACGGCCACGAAGGCACCGACGCCGCCGGCGAGGTCATTCAGGCGTTCGGCGGCTTCGTCATGGGCGGCAACTTCGTCATCGGCATCATCGTTTTCGCCATCCTGGTGATCGTCAACTTCATCGTCATCACCAAGGGTTCGGGACGTATCGCCGAGGTGTCGGCGCGCTTCACCCTGGACGCCATGCCCGGCAAGCAGATGGCCATCGACGCCGACCTTTCCACGGGCCTGATCGAGGAAACCGAGGCACGCGCCCGACGCAAGGAATTGGAAGAGGAAAGCGCCTTCTTCGGCGCCATGGACGGCGCGGCGAAGTTCGTGCGCGGCGATGCCGTCGCCGGCATCCTGATCACCTTCATCAACGTCATCGGCGGCATGATCATCGGCGTCGCGCAGAAGGACCTGACCTTCGCCCAGGCCGCCGACACCTACACGCGGCTGACCGTCGGCGACGGCCTGATATCGCAGATCCCCGCGCTGATCGTCTCGACCGCGGCAGGCATGATGGTGACCAAGGCCGGCGTCTCGGGCACCACCGAGAGCGCGCTATTCCGCCAGATGGGCAGCCAGCCGCGCGCGCTCGGGCTGGTCTGTTTCCTGCTGACCGGTCTCGCCATCCTGCCCGGCGTGCCGGTGCTGCCATTCATGTCGCTGGCCGCGATCTGCGGTATCGGCGCCTTCCTGGCGCATGCCCGCAACAAACAGGCGGAAGAACGCGAACTGCTGGAGGAAGAGGAGAAAGCCATCGACCCGGCGGCGCTGGCCGAGGAACCCATCGCCAGCGCGCTTCGCATCGATTACCTGCGCCTCGAACTCGGTTATGGCCTGCTGTCGCTGATCAGTGCGCCACGCGAGGGCCAGCGCCTGACCGACCAGATCAAGGCGCTCAGGCGCCAGATGGCGGCCGACGTCGGTTTCGTCATGCCGAGCGTCCGCATCCAGGACAACATGCAACTGCCGGCCAACACCTACCTGATCCGGGTCAAGGAGATCGAGGCCGGGCGCGGTGACCTGCGCCCCAACATGTTGCTGGTCATGGACCCGCGCGGCGAGGACATCTCGCTGCCCGGCGAGAAGACCGTCGAGCCGACGTTTGGCCTGCCGGCCATGTGGATCGAGGACGCCAACCGCGAAGAAGCGCTGTTCCGGGGCTATACGGTCGTCGATCCGGCAACCGTGATCACCACGCACATCACCGAGGTGATCAAGGACAATATGGCCGAGCTTCTCAGCTACGCCGAGACCCAGAAGCTGCTCGACGAGCTCGACAAGGAGCATCAAGCGCTGATTTCGGATCTGGTGCCCAACCAGATTTCGCTCGGCGGCGTGCAGCGCATCCTGCAGAACCTGCTGGCAGAGCGCATTTCCATCCGTGATCTGCCGACGATCCTGGAAGGCGTCGCGGAGGCCTGCGGCCACTCGCGCAACGTCATGACCATCACCGAGCATGTCCGCGCCCGGCTGGCCCGCCAGATCAGCGACCAGAATTCCAACGACCAGGGCATAATCCCGATGATCACCCTGTCGCCGCAATGGGAACAGGCCTTCGCCGAAAGCCTGGTCGGCCAGGGCGAGGACCGGCAGCTTTCGATGCCGCCGAGCCGGTTGCAGGAGTTCATCACGCAACTCCGCAACAACTTCGAGCGGCAAGCCATGGTCGGCGAGGCGCCGGTGCTGCTGACCAGCCCCGGCATCCGCCCGTTCGTGCGTTCCATCGTCGAGCGGTTCCGACCGATGACCGTCGTCATGTCGCAGAACGAGGTCCACCCGCGCGCCAAGATCAAGACCGTTGGCCAGGTGTAGCGGAGCGTCCGGACCATGCGCGTCAAGACCTTCACCGCAGACAGCACCGCCGCCGCCATGGATTTGGTGCGCGATGCGCTCGGTGACGACGCCGTCATCGTGTCGTCGCACGAGGACGGCGAAGGCGCCGCCCGCATCGTCGCCGCCATCGAACCGAAGGACCCGGCTAATGAAGACGCGGCATCGCCGGCCGCCGACGAGGGCGTCGAGCCGGCGGCGGACGCCAGCGAGATCGCCGCCTTCGTCGGCCAGGCGCTACTCTCACATGGTGTGCCGATCCGCCTTGCGCGCCGGATCGCCCATGTCGCCGCCGCCGAACCGAGCCTGAGTGCAGTCGCCGCGCTCACCCGCGCCTTCGACCAACAGCTCGGCTTCGCGCCGCTGGAGCCCTTCACGGCGGAACAGGCGCCGCTTGCGTTGGTCGGACCGCCGGGCGCCGGCAAGACCATCACCGCGGCCAAGATTTGCGCCCGCGCCCACATGGCGAAGCAGGTCGCCGTACCGGTGACCACGGACGTAAAGCGCGCCGGCGGCGTCGAGCAGTTCGCCGCCTTCACCCGAATTCTCGGCCTCGACCTCAAGACCGCGCCCGATCCGGAAGCGCTCAGGGCCATCGTCCGCGCCAACCGCGACGGGCCTGGCCGGCTGGTCATCGACACCGCCGGGACCAATCCCTACGACGGTGCCGACATGGCCGCGCTCGCATGCATCATCGACGCCGCCGACGCCGAGGCGGTGCTGGTGATCGCTGCCGGCGGCGACGCCACGGAGACGGCCGATATGGCATCCATCTACGCCCGCACGGGCGCCACCCGGCTGATCGCGACCCGCATGGACATCGCGCGCCGGCTCGGCGGCGTCATCGCGGCCGCGGACGCCGCACGGCTGCCGTTGGCCGACGTCTCGACCACGCATCGCGTCGGCGAGGGCCTCGAGCCGATTACGCCCGGCGCGCTGGCACGACTGGTCTTGAGCCGGGGCCAGGAAGTATTCGACAAGCCGAAAACGACCCATTCCGACGAGGACCGAACATGAGCGAGTCTCCCGCAATGCCGACCACGCCGCGATCCAAGGGTGCCAACATGATCGCCGTCGCCTCGGGCAAGGGCGGTGTTGGCAAGACCTGGCTCTCGATCACCCTCGCCCATGCCCTCGCCCGTCATGGCCGGCGCGTGCTGCTATTCGACGGCGATCTCGGTCTCGCCAACCTTGATATTCAACTCGGCCTGATGCCGAAGCAGGACCTTTCTTCCGTCATCGCCGGGCGCCTCACCCTCAATCAGGCGATCGTCGACTACGACGACGGCGGCTTTCAAGTCATCGCCGGGCGGTCCGGATCGGGCAGCCTCGCCAACATCGCGGCCAGCCGATTGCAAATGCTGGGCGAAGACCTGACGCTGCTCGCCGGCGCCTACGACCACATCCTGATCGACCTCGGCGCCGGCGTCGAGCGCACCGTGCGCCAACTCGCCCACAACGCCGCGACCTGTATCGTCGTGCTCACCGACGAGCCGACCTCGCTGACCGATGCCTATGCCTTCATCAAGGTGACTCACGCCGAACGTCCCGAAGTGCGCTTCCGCATCGTCGCCAACATCGTCAACTCGACGCGCGAAGGCGAACGCACCTACAACACGCTATTGAAGGCGTGCCAGGGCTTCCTCAAGATTTCGCCGCCGCTTCTCGGTATCGTCCGGCGTGACCCGCGCGTGCGTGAGGCGATCCGCGCCCAGGTCCCGCTATTGACCCGCTATCCCAATACCGAGGCCGCCGAGGACATCGAGAAGATCGCCAGCCAACTCATGGACGCGTAAGAATCCGGGCGCCGAATGCGCTAAACTGGCAGACATCGCGCCAACTGCCGTCACGGAATCCGACATGTCGACCGTTACGCCGCCGCCACCGCCACCGCCGACGCCCCCGTCAGCCACGCCGGCGCCGGCGCCGAGCGTCGTCGTGCAGCAGCCGTCAGCCGCACTGCTGGCGCTCGAACTCGGCGCCAAGCTAGAGGTTCGCGTCGCCGGAACGGACGCCCAGGGCCGCGTGCTGATCGACACCCCCGTCGGCCGCCTCGCCGTCCAGACCAACACACCACTGCCGGCCTCCGGGCCGCTCCAGTTACAGGTTCAGGCGCTCGGCACCCAGGTGCAATTCCTGATCACCGCCATCCACGGCAAGCTGCCGACGGCGGCGTTGCGGACGCTGACCGGGCTGCTGCCGCCGACCTTGCCGGGCATCGCCAACGCCGCCGGTCAACCGGCGCGCACGTTTGGTGGCGGACCCGGCGCCGCCAATCCGGCTACCGGTCAGACCGGCCAGGCCGACACCGCGCAACGCCCCGCCGCCGTGCCGGTGCAGTTGACCGCCGGTACGCTGCTTCGCGCCGTCCTGCTCAAGCCGGGTTCGGCGCTTTCCGGCCCCGGCGGTGCGCCGACCACACCGACAAGTCCCGCAAACACCCATGCCGCCGGTGCTACCGGCAACGCCACAGGGAACACGGGCCGGGTCGCGGCGCTTGCCAACGCGGCCAAATCGATTGCCGGGGCCGCCGGTCTTGGCGCGCGGGCCGCAGCCGGTTCAGGCGCTTCTGGCGCCAATGCCACGCCGCTTCCGGCAGGCGCCAATTTCACGGTTCGCGTCGTCAACCTGCAACCGGCAACGTCAGGCGCATCGGCCGCTTCTCCGTCGGCCACGACGCCGCTCTCGCCCGGCCTGCAACTCAGCGGCACCGTCGCCAGTGGCGGCACCGGGGGCCAAACCGTAGTGCAGACCCATGCCGGCCCCGTCGCGCTTGCGATCCAGACGCAGTTGCCCGCGGGCACCCGCGTCGTACTCGAGGTGGTCGATCTGCCGAAACCCCACGTCACGCCGGAACAGTCGGCCATGGTCCGCCGCGTCGGCGAAGGTATCCTGCATTCGCAGCAGTGGCCGGCGCTGGACGATGCGGCCGAGACCCTGGGTCAGTTGCAGCCGTCCGTCGCCCAGCAACTGACCGCGGCTGTGTTGCCGCGCGCCGACGCCGCGCTCGCCGCCAATCTGCTGTTCTTCCTGTTCGCGCTTCGCGGCGGCGAGCTTCGCCAGTGGATGGGCGACGCCCCGACGCGCGCGCTCGAACGGTTGAAGCCGGCGCTGCTCGGCCAGCTCCGCGACGACTTCTCGGGCATTTCCAAGCTCGCCGAGGAGCCACCGCGCGGTGACGCCCGGGTCCTGCCCTTCCCGCTCGTGCACGGCACCGAGATCGAGCAGGCGAGATTGCTGCTGCAACGCCGCGAGGAAGACGAGAAGGACGAAGACGACGACAAGCGGTCCGGCCCGGGGACCCGCTTCGTCGTCGACGTGACCCTGAGCCAGCTCGGCCGACTGCAACTCGACGGCTTCGTCCAGGACGAAACCAAGCGATTCGACCTGATCATCCGCAGCGACCGCAAGCTGCCGCCCGACGTGCAAAACGGCATTCGCGAGATTTTCGAAGGCGCCGGCGAGATCAGCGGCGCCAAGGGCGGCCTCGCCTTCCAGGCCGCGCCGCCCGGCTTCGTCGACACTTCCGGCCGCAAACCGCAAGCCGGTCTTGGCGTCGTGGTTTGAGAGCAGCCGCCATGGACGCCATACAGCGCCGCGAGATTTTGGAACCCACCGCCAACCCGGGCAGTGCGGGCGACTATGTCATCACGCTCCGCGCCTCCATCGCCCGCGCCGAGGGTACGGCCGCCGCATCGGTGGTTCTGCGCTATGTCCCTGAACGGCAGATCCTGACGCCGGCCAATTTCGAACGCTACATCGGCGAAGTCGGCCGGCTCGCCTGGGAATCCCTGGAAGCCGTCGCCGTCGCCATTCTCGACGACGTCGCCAACGAACTGGTGCCGCGCTGGGCCCAGGTGACGCTCCGCGACGGCGGCGCCATGGGCCAGGAAATCGCCATCGAGGAAAGCCAGCCGGGATGGCGCAACGAGGACTTGATCTACCGCCTGCCACCCGTGTGAACGCCCTGTTTCAGGGTTCGGCCCAATTGCGCCATATCAATGCGCTTCCATCCCCACCAATCTAACCTGCCACCTTGAGCGCAACCGGTGTGCTTGTTCATGACTTGGATGGAGGGATGAACATGCAAGTACCGCCCCCCAAAGTGCGCGAGCAAGACGTATGCAATGTCGCAGACTGCCTGATGTCCGAAGGCGGATCGTTGCTCGCCTGCATGGAACTGACAGAACGGATCGCACAGCGCCGGTTTCGAGAAGGCAGCGCGTTCGAGTTGGCCGATCTTTCCGATGCCATGATCGCCATCGTCGGCACCGGCGCGATCAGCCTTGAGAGGGTATTGCGTGACGGTCGTCGCCAGGTCGTCGGCTTCATGTTCCGGGGCGATATCCTGACCGCGAGCGAATACGAGCCCGGCCTACGCGTCTCGGCGCTGACCGATGGCGTCATGTATCACCTGGATTCCGCCGTCGTCGAACGCTGCAGAGCCCGTCGTGCCGACGGACGCCATTGGCGAACGGCCCTGATCGGCGCGCACCTTGCCGAAGCGACCACGCAGGCCATGATGCTCGGCCAATTGACGGCACGGGAGCGGGTGGCATCGTTCCTGATGTGCATCGCGTTGCGTATCGGCGCAGCCGGCACCGGCGGCATACTCATCGAATTGCCGATGAGCCGCGAGCACATCGCCGACCATCTCGGCCTCAAGCCCGAGACCGTAAGCCGCCAGCTCAGCGATTTCCGCCGCGAAGGGCTGATCCGGCTGCCGAAGCCCAGCAAGGTCGAGATCACCGACCGTGGCGGGCTCGCCGCCATGTCGCCGCTGGTCCGAACCACCGCTTGATCCCGCGCACGGAAATCGACTTGCGTGCCCGGGCCATGTAGTCTCGCGGACACGATGAAGTCGGTTCGGATTGCGGCAGGATGAATGAACGCGGAAAACTCGGCGAAGCGGACAGAAAATACTGGTCTCCGCTGACGCCGGTCTTGAATTGGGTCGCCTCCAGGGTGCCCGAAGGCGCCAAGGTGCTTGAGATCGGACCCGGACACATCCCGTTTCAGCGCGCCGATACCTTTGTCGGCTGGCTCGGCGAGGGCGACAATTTCTTCAAGTGCGATATCGACAAGGATTCGCTGCCGTTCGATGACAACACGCTCGACTTCGTCTATTTCCGCCACGTGCTCGAGGACATCTACAATCTGTTTCATGTCTGCCCGGAGATGTCGCGCGCTGCCAAGGCGGGATATGTCGAGACGCTCTCGCCGCTCGCCGAGATGTGCCGTGGCATCGACGCCTCATCCCCGCGTTGGCGCGGCTATCATCACCATCGGTATTTCGTCTGGAACGACGGCGGCAAGCTCTGCTTCCTGAGCAAGTATCCGGTCGTGGAGTTCATCGACGACGACCAATTCGACGCCCAGATCGCGGAAGTCCTGCGAAACCAGAATCTGTACTGGAATACCTATTTCCTCTGGGAAGACGAAATCGACTTCCACTACTTCCAGCATGAAATAGATTTCAACATCACGGTCGATTACGGCGAGCTTATCGTCAAGGCGATCCAGGCCAGTCAGGCTTCGACCTTTTCGTTCGGGGAAGACCTGTCCCGGCGGTCCGCCGAGACACCGAAATCCGCTTGATGCTGTTCGGAAAGCCGCCGCCCGGCAACGGTTTTCCGAGCCCGGCTCAGCCCGCGTCCGTATCGCTGAACGCGTCGTTGCGACGGCGATAGTTCTCAATCCCGAGCTCGTCGAGCAGAAGCTGATCCCGGCGTTCACGCTCTTCGCGTTCGCGCCGGACGCGGGTATCGCGGATCACCTCGAATTTCTTAAGCTCGCGATAGACATCGTTGAGTTGTTCGCGGGCCACTGCCACCTCTTGCTCCTTGGCGCGGATCGCAGCGGCGAACTGCTCGCGCCGGTGAATTACGCCGTTCGCGTAGCTGCCGTAAAGCAAACCCGCCTCATTCGGGCTTTGTGCAGCAGCGCGCTGTTCGGCGACGACCTCCTCTTCGAGCCGAATACGCGCCTGCTCGAGTCCGTCTAGTTCGCGCATGCGCTGGCCAAGCGTGCGGCGCTTCTCGTCGACCGTCCATTCGTTGACGCGAACCAGCGTGGCGAGGCCTTTGGCCATGTCAGCCGCCTAAGTTCTCACGCCGCCTTGGGTGGCGGCACCGGCATGCCGAGCACCTCGGCAAGGCGCTGGTAACAGCCGGCCAGATCGGTCGCCTCGGTGATTTCCTGGGCGAGGAAGGCCTCGATCGCGCCGTTGTATTCGATCGCCTCGTCGACGGCGGGGTCGGTGCCGCGGCGATAGGCGCCGAGCCTAATCAACTCGGCCATGTCCTCGTAGGTGGCGAGGAGCCGGCGCGCCCGGTTGACCACGGCGTTCTCTTCGGCCGTGTTGCAGGCCGGCATGGTTCGCGAAATGCTGCGCAGGATGTTGATCGCCGGAAAGCGGCCGCGCTCGGCGATAGTGCGTTCGAGCACGATATGGCCGTCGAGGATGCCGCGCACGGCGTCGGCCACGGGCTCGTTGTGGTCGTCGCCCTCGACCAATACCGTAAACAGCCCGGTAATCGAGCCTTGACCGTCGCTGCCCGGCCCGGCCCGCTCCAGGAGTTGCGGCAACTGCGCGAACACGGAAGGCGTATAGCCTTTCGACGTCGGCGGTTCGCCGGCGGAAAGCGAGATCTCGCGCTGGGCCATGGCGAAGCGGGTGACCGAGTCCATCAGCACCAGGACCTCCTTCGGCCGGTCGCGGAAATACTCGGCGATGGCCATCGTCATGTGCGCGGCCTGGCGGCGAACCAAAGGCGACTCGTCCGAAGTGGCGACCACGACGACGGTCTTTTTCATGCCCTCTTCGCCGAGATGGTCCTCGATGAACTCGCGCGCCTCGCGGCCGCGCTCGCCGATCAGGCCAATGACGTTGACCTGGGCGTCGGTATTTCGTGCCATCATGGCGAGCAACGTCGATTTCCCAATGCCCGAACCGGCAAAGATGCCCATGCGCTGGCCCTGGCAGAGGGTGAGGAAGGCGTTCATGGCGCGCACGCCGAGGTCAACCTTGCCACCGACCCGCTTGCGCGTATGCGCCGGCGGCGGCGGCCGGCGGATCTGATAGCCTTGCGAGCCGGCCGGCAACGGGCCCTTGCCGTCGATCGGATCACCGAAGGCGTTGACGACGCGGCCGAGCCAATCCTGGGAGGGATAGATCACCGGTTCGGCGACGGAAACCTCGGCGCGGCTGCCCATGCCGATGCCGTCGATGGCGCCGAAGGGCATGACCAGCGCGTTACCCCCGGAGAAGCCGACGACTTCGCAGTTGACCCGGCGGCCCCGGCGCGCGTGGATGATGCAGTGATCGCCGACCGACAGGCTATGGGTGACGCCGCCGACATGAATCAGCAGGCCGACGATGTTGACCACCTTGCCGTACATCGTGTAGTCGGCAAGATTGTCGATCTCATACAGGACGTTGGCGCCAAACCCGGACACGCCGGCACCCTTTTCAAAATATCCCAACCGCCACTCCCACTGTAGTCCGTCGACCCATCATGGGAAAGCGTGGTTAAGAAAGCCTTTATCCGGCCCCGGGCCGCACCGGAATTTAGGCGGAAAACGCCTGGATTCCGGTCTGGGCACGGCCGAGCACGAGCGCGTGGATGTCGTGCGTGCCCTCAAGCGTATTGATCACTTCCATGTTGAGCATGTGGCGAACAATGTGGAACTCGTCAGAAATGCCGTTGCCGCCGTGCATATCGCGGCACATCCGCGCGATTTCCAGCGCCTTGCCGGTGTTGTTGCGTTTGACCAGCGAGAACATCTCCGGCGTCGCCTTGCCCTCGTCGGCCAAGCGGCTGACACGGAGCGCACCCTGCAGGCCGAGCGCGATATCGGTCTGCATGTCGGCGAGCTTCTTCTGAATCAACTGCGTCGCCGCCAACGGCCGGCCGAATTGCTTGCGGTCGAGGACGTACTGGCGCGTGCGCTTCCAGCAGAATTCGGCCGCGCCCATGGCACCCCAGGAAATGCCGAAACGCGCGCGGCTGAGGCAGGACAGCGGCGCCTTCAACCCCGGCGCGTCGGGCAGCCGGTTCTCTTCGGGCACGAAGGCGTCGTCCATGACGATCTCACCGGTCGACGACGCGCGTACGCCGAACTTGCCTTGGATCTTGGGCGTCTGCACGCCTTCCGCCTTGCTGTCGAGAATAAAGCCGTTGACCCGGCCCTCGTCGTCCTTGGCCCAGACGATGCAGATATCCGAGATCGGCGAATTGGTGATCCAGATCTTGTTGCCGGTAAGTTTCCAGCCGCCGTCGACCTTCTTGGCGCGCGACTTCATGCCGGACGGGTCCGAACCGTGGTCGGGCTCGGTCAGGCCGAAGCAGCCGATGATCTCGCCCTTCGCCATGCCGGGAAGATAGCGCTGCTTCTGCTCTTCCGACCCGTAGAGAAAGATCGGCGCCATGGCGAGGCCGGACTGCACGCCGACGGCGGAGCGGAACGCGGTGTCGACGCCCTCGAAGGTGCGGCAGACCAGACCGTAGGCGACGTGACCCAAACCCGGGCAGCCGTAGCCCTCGATGGTGCCGCCCAAGAGGCCGAGTTCGCCGAACTCGCGCATCAGTTCGCGGTCGAACTTCTCGTTGCGGTTCCAGTCGACGATCACTGGCATCAACCGGTCCTCGGCGAAGCGCCGGACCATGTCCTGGACCATGCGCTCGTCCTCGGCGAGTTGGTCGTCGAGGCGGAGCGGATCCTCCCAATCGAACTGGGCTTCGCTCATGTCAGTACCTTTCGAGCACGGTGGCGATGCCCTGGCCGACGCCGATGCACATGGAAATCAAGGCATAGCGGCCGTTGGTCCGCTCCAACTGGCGGATTGCGGTGAGCGCGATGCGCGCGCCGGACGCACCGAGCGGATGGCCGATGGCGATGGCGCCGCCGTTCGGGTTGACGCGGCTATCGTCGAACGCGACATCAAGGCCCTTGAGGCATGCCAGCACCTGGGCGGCGAAGGCCTCGTTGACCTCGATGACGTCCATGTCGGCGATGATCAGGCCGGCGCGGGCCAGAGCCTTCTGCGCGGCCGGCACCGGACCGAAGCCCATGATGCGTGGCTCGACCCCAGCGACTCCGGAAGCGAGAATGCGTGCGCGCGGCTTGGCGCCGGCCTTCTCGCCCGCCGCCAGCGAGCCGACGATCAGCGCCGCGGCACCGTCGTTGATGCCGGACGCATTGCCGGCCGTGGTCACGCCACCCTCGAACAGCGCCCGCATGCCTGCCAGCGTGTCCATGTCGGTTTTGGGGCGTGGGTGCTCGTCCTCGGCAACAGTGACGTCGGGCGCTTTCTTACCGCCGGAAATGACGACCGGCGTGATCTCGCCGTCGTAGAAGCCGTCCTTTTTCGCCGTCTGGTACTTCGACTGCGAGGCGCAAGCGAAGGCGTCGCACTATTAGCGGCTGATCTGGTAGTCGCGGGCCATGTTGTCGGCGGTCCCGGGCATGGTATGGGCACCGAAAGTCTTCTCGATCTTCGGGTTCGGAAACCGTGCGCCGAGCGAGGATTCGAACGCGGGGAAAGTCTTGGCGAAGGCGGTCTCCGCCTTGCCGACGACGAACGGCGCGCGGGTCATGCTTTCGGCGCCGCCGGCGATGAACAGTTCGCCCTCGCCGCAGGTGATGGCGCGGGCCGCGTCGATCATGGCGTTCATGCCCGAACCGCAGTTGCGCTGGATGGTGTTGCCGGCGACCTCGATGGG
>JAYNJY010000005.1:0-29325 GCA_038110665.1 Rhodospirillaceae bacterium
ATTTACCAGTGAGGCTGGCGGAAATCTGAGTTGACGGTGGTTTGACGATGTTGACGGCAGCGCCAGCGGTTGACGGTGTGGGGCTGCGGGTCAGCCTCACGCGCCTTGCCGCACTGAAGGGCGTGTCGAAACAGGCGATCTCCAAGCGGGCGGGACGTCTCGCCGATGAGGGGCTGATCGAGCTCACGCGCAAGGGGCGCGAACTGACGGTGAGCCTCGCCGAATGGGACACCGTCACCGAGGAGACGACGGATCCCGCGAAGCTCGTCGGTCGGGACACCGCCGCCGCGGCGCGGGGCGAGGCCCTTGACGAAGAGATCGGCAAGGCGCTCGGCGGCGCGGCGAACCCGAAGGGCGACCCGACCTACACGCAGGAACTGACCCGCAAGGCCGGCTACGAAGCCGACCTCAAGGAGATCGAGATCCGGCGTCGCCGCGGCGAGCTGATGGAGACCGCGCAGGTCCAGGTGGCGATGGAGCGCTGCGCCGAGGCGATCGTGCGCGACATCGACCAGATCCCGACCTTCGCCGAGGATTTGGTCGCCGCGGTCGGCGCCGGCGGCGTCGCCGCGGTCCGCGATGTGCTGAAAGGCAAGGCGCGGGAACTCCGCGACCGCCTGGCGCGGTCGATGAACCTTCTTGCCGGCGCCGACGATCTCGAGGAAGGCGAGGACCTGGCGGCATGACGATCGCCCAGCGTGGCGCCGACTTCCCGGCGCCGCTGCCGATCGTCGCCGGCGCCCTGGCGCGCGTGTTCGCGCCGCCGGAGCCGCTGGTGCCGTCCAGGTGGATGGCCGAGCATCTGATCGTGCCGGACGGACCGCGCGCCGGAGGGCGGTGGGACCCGTCGCTGACGCCCTATGTGGGGCCGATCGTCGACTGCCTTGGCCCGGACTCCCCCCACAATCTGGTGGCGGTGCGGAAATCGGCACAGACGGGCGTGTCGGTCGCCGCGATCGGCCTCGTCGCCGCCTATATCGACCGGGCGCCATGCCGGATCGGCTACGCGCTGCCGACGATCGACGCGCTGCAGGAGTTCAACCGCGAGAAGCTGACGCCGACGATCGAGCACACCGAGGCGCTGAAAGCCCGCATCAGGCCGCAAACCTCGCGCTCGGCGACGGGCTCGACGACGACGTCGAAGCAATATCCGGGCGGCAGCCTGGTGCTGATCAACGCCAATTCGGCGCCTGACCTTCGCGCCAAGACGCTGAAGGTCGGCATCGGCGACGAAGTCGACGAATGGGCGGCGGACCTCGAGGGGCAGGGCGACCCGTGGGGCCTTTTCATGGACCGCTTCATCGCGTTCCATGCCACCGGCGACTACCGGCTGCTGGCGCTGTCCACTCCGCGCCTACTGGCCGAATCGCGGATCGATGATCTCTTCCAGCGCGGCGATCGCCGCTACTGGCACATCACCTGCCCGCATTGCGACAGCGAGATCCCGCTGGAGTTCGGGCACCTCACCTTCAACAAGCGGCCGCCCTACCAGGCGCACTACATCACGCAGTGCTGCGGCTGCGAAATCCGCCACTACGAGAAGGCAACGCTGGTGCGGGCGGGGCGCTTCATCGCCACCCATGCCGACGGGCTGTATCCGAGCTTCCATGTCGACGCGCTGATCTCGCAGCTGACGACCTGGGACAAGATCGCCGAGGAAGCGGTCGCGGCCGAGGGCGACGAACGCAAGACCAAGAAGTTCACCAACACGACGCTGGGTCTCCCCTACGAGGTCAAGGGCGACGCGCCAGACCATGTCCGGCTGATGGAACGCCGCGAGGAGTACGCCGAAAACCGGGTGCCGCCGTTGGCGCTCCTCCTTACGGCGGGCGCGGACGTCCAGCACAAGGGCATCTGGGTCGAGATCGTCGCCTTCAGTCCCGACAGGCAGAGCTGGACCGTCTCGGTGCGCTGGCTGGAGGGCGACACCACCGACCCGAACAAGGGCGCATGGCTCGCGCTGCAGGAACTCTACGACGAGCGCTTCGAGGATGCGTTCGGCAACACGAGGCTGATCGACGCGATTGCGGTCGACGCCGGCGACGGCGCCCGTGCCAACCAGGCCTATGCCTGGGCCCGGGGCCGGCACCGCGCCTACGCGATCAAGGGAATGTCGGGCTGGGGGCGGCCGGCGCTCGGCACTCCGACCAAGGTGCAGGTGTCGCTGCACGGCAAGCGCATCACCGGCGGCGCCATGGTCTGGCCGGTCGGCACGTTCGACCTCAAGGCCGAGTTCTACGCCAATGTCCGCAAGGATGGACGGAAGGCCGGGCAGGAACTCGACCCGCCGGGCTATTGCCATTTCGGGTCGTTCCTGAACGAGGCCTATTTCCTGCAGATCACGTCGGAGCACCTGGCGGATGTCCGCGCCAAGGGCCGGCTGACGAAGGTGTGGCAGCAGATCTCGGGCCGGCCCAACCATCTCCTCGACGCCCGGGTCTACGCCACCGCGATGGCCGAGCATCTCGGCCTGACGCGAAAGACGCGGGACCAGTGGGCGGCGCTGGCGCAGCGCTACGGCCTGCCGCTCGGCGCGGGCGATCTGTTTTCGCCGGCGCCGTTGGCGGTGGAACGCGAGCAGCCTCCGGACGCGGCGGCGGTGGCGAAGGCGGAAGCAGCGGCAGCGCTCAAGGCGACCCTGGCGGACAAGCCGGCCGGCGCCGCGTCGCGACCAGGGCGGTTCGCGCGTCTGAAGCGGGTTCCCAAACGGCGAGGCTGAGATGGCGGGATTGACGCTGGCGCAGGCCGAAACCGAGTTGGCGGCCTGGCTGGCGGCCGACGCCGCCGTGGCCGGCAATCAGTCCTACCGGATCGGCGACCGCGAGTTGAGGCGCGCCGACGCCGCCGAAATCCGTCGCAACATCGACTATTGGGACGGCAAGGTGAAGGCGCTGACCGCCCGCGCGTCCGGCCGCGCCCGCACACGCTATGTGGTGACCGGATGAAGCTCAAGGCGGGGCGCGGGCGCGATGTCGACGTAACCCCGACGCTCGCCGACCGCGTCGTCGGCTGGTTCGATCCGGTCCGGGGCGCCCAGCGCCTGCGCGCCCGGGCCTTCATGGCGCTCGCCGGCGGCTATCAAAGCGGTCGGCGCGATCGTCGCTCCACCCGGAACTGGCGGCCGGCGGAAACCTCGGCCAATGCCGACATCCTACCTGACCTGCCGGACCTTCGGGCGCGATCGCGGGATCTGGCGCGCAACATTCCGATCGCCACAGGCGCGCTGGCGACAACGGTCACCAATGTCGTCGGCGATGGCCTGACGGTCCAGTCGACGATCGACCGCGAGGCGCTCGCCCTCAGCGAGGAGGAGGCGAAAGCCTGGCAGCGGCAGGCCGAGCGCGAGTTCGCGCTGTGGTGCGATCTCGCCGACTTCACCTCGGCGCTGAGCTTCGCCGAAATGCAGGGCCTCATCCTTCGCTCCGTGCTGGAGTCCGGCGACATCCTGGTCGTGCGGCGTTTTCGGCAGGACGGCGCTGAGCCGTTCGGCACCAAGCTGCAGCTGGTCGAGGCCGACCGCATCTCCAACGCCAACCGCGCCCCGGACACGGCAACGCAGGTCGCGGGCGTCAAGTTCGACGCCGACGGCGTCGCCATTGGCTGGGAAGTCGCCACCCGCCATCCCGACGACGCCGGCGCCTTCGGGTCGAAGCGGGAGCTGCAGTGGACGCCGGTGCCGGCCTGGGACAAGGCAACGGGCCGGCCGCTGGCGCTCCACATCTTCGTGCGGCTCCGTCCCGACCAGGCGCGCGGGGTGCCGTGGCTGGCGCCAGTGATCGAGCCGCTGAAGACGCTTGGAGAGTATTCCGAGGCGGAGGTCCGCGCGGCCGTCATCTCGGCGATGTTCACCGCCTTCGTGACCTCGGAACCGCGCGACGGCGACGACGTGCCGATCATCGGCGCGACCGATTCCGCCGCGGTGTCCGAGCCGGCGAAGGAGATCGCGCTCGAGGACGCCGGGGCGATCGTCGAGCTGGAGCCCGGACAGAAGGTCGACGTTGCCAATCCGGGCCGGCCAAACCCGGTGTTCGACGCCTTCACGATGGCCGTGCTCAGGCAGGTCGGCGTCGCCCTGGAGCTGCCGTTCGAGCTGCTGGTGAAGCATTTCACGGCGTCCTATTCGGCGTCGCGGGCGGCGCTGGAGATGGCCTGGCAGTTCTTCCGCCGCCATCGCACCTGGCTCGCCCGCCGGCTGTGCCAGCCGGTCTACGAGTGGGCGATCGAGGAGGCGGTGGCCCGCGGGCGACTGTCCGCACCGGGCTTCTTCGACGACCCGATCAAGCGCCGAGCCTGGCTGAAGGCGCAGTGGATCGGTCCCCCGCGGATCAACCTCGACCCACTCAAGGAAGCGAACGCGCACGAGGTCCAGCTCAGGAACGGCACGGTTTCCCGCGCCGAGATCATCGTCGAACGCGGCGGCGATCCCGACGCGGTCCACGACCAGCTCGCCGCGGAGAAGCGCCAGCGCACGGCAGCCGGCCTCGACGCGCCGGCGGCGGCTCCGCCCGCCGATCAGCCGGCCGACCTGCAGGACCAGGGGGACGCCCAGACATGACCATGCTCCTGCGCATTGCCGAGCGGGCGCTCAACCGTCCGCTGCTGATCCATCCGGACAAGGTGCCGCTCATCCTCGGCGTGCTCGAAGGGCGGATTCCGGTCAGCGATGCCGGCGACCTGCGCAAAGGCGCCGAGGAGCGGATCGAGGCGTTGCCGGACGATGCCCGCGCGGTGCTGCTCGGCCCCGGCCCCAATGCCTCGCGCTTCTACGGATCGAGCGAAGACGTCGATCCGCAGACCGGGCAACGGTCGATGCTGCCCTATAGGCGCACGAAGGAAGGCGTCGCCCTGATCCCGGTGATCGGCACGCTGGTCAACCGCGGCGCCTGGGTCGGTTCCTACTCGGGAACGACCAGCTATGAGGGCCTGAAGTTCCAGCTTGAAGCTGCGGCCAACGACCCGCGCGTCTCCGCGATCGTGCTCGACATCGAGAGCCCCGGCGGCGAAGCGGTTGGCACCTTCGAGGTCGCCCAGGCCGTTCGCGCCGCCAACGCGAAAAAGCCTGTGACCGCGATGGTGAACGGCATGGCGGCGTCGGCCGCCTACGCCATCGCCTCCGGCGCCGGCCGCATCGTGACCACAGCGACGGCAATCACCGGCTCTATTGGCGTCGTTCTTCTCCACGCGGACTATAGCCGGTTCCTCGACAAGAAAGGGGTCACCCCGACCCTCATCTTCGCCGGCGCCCACAAGGTGGATGGCAATCCGTTTGAGCCGCTGCCGGAGCCGGTGCGCGACGACATGCAGGCGGAGGTCAACCGGTTCTACGACCTCTTCGTCGAGACGGTCGCGGCCGGCCGCAAAGGCCTGTCGCCCGCCGCCATACGGGCCACCGAGGCGCGCGTCTTCATCGGCGCCGACGCCGTCGACGCCGGACTTGCCGATGCCGTCGGCACCTTCGAGGAGGTGCTGGCGGAACTCTCCCGCGGCCCCACGGGCCGCTCAACGTCCACACAGCCCAAAGGAGCCACGATGGACAAGACGACCGGCGCACCCGCCGCCTCCGCGGGCAATGAAGAAACCGTGACCCGGGCGACGCATGAAGCGGCCCTCGCCGCCGCCCGCGCCGAAGGACGGGCTGCCGGCGCCGCCGAAGCCGCCAAGGCCGAGCGCGAGCGCATCCTCGGCATTCAGGGCGCGATGTTCGCCGGCCAGGAAGCGATGGCGAAGGGCTTCATCGACGACGGCAAGACGTCGGCGGTGGAAGCGGCACTCGCCTTCAATCAGGCGCTGAAGGCCGCCGGGCCCGATCACGTCGCCCAGCTCCGCGCCATGGACGCCCAGGTTCGCGTGCCGGCCAATCCGGCGGCAACGGTCGAGGACAAGCCCAAGGCCACGCCGCAGACCCCGGACGGCTGGAAAGCCGAATATGAGGCGTCGGAGGCCCTCCAGGCCGAGTTCGGCATCGCCGACCGCTACGTCGCCTTCAAGCAGGGCGAGCGTGACGGCCGCGTGCGCGTCCTCAAGAGCGCCAACGGCTAGGCCTGACCGCGCGACAGTCCATCTCCCTCTCCACAAGGAACTCCGACCATGACGACTCTCTCGGGGGATGCCGTCCGAAACTTCGGTCTCGGCGACATCCAGGAATACGCGGTCATCGCGGCCGACATCATCTATGCCAACGCTGCCGTCGGCCTCGTCGACGCCAGCGGCCATGCCCGTCCGCTTGTCGGCGGCGACCGCTTCGTCGGCTTCGCCGAGCTGCGCGCGGACAATTCCGCTGGCGCGGCTGCGGCCATCAACGTCCGGGTCCGTGCCCGCGGCATGGTGCAGCTGTCGGTCTCCGGCGCCGTCATCACCGACATCGGCCAGCCGGTCTACGCCACCGACGACGACACCTTCGTCTTCCTGCCGACGGGCGGCAGCTTCATCGGCCTGGTGCGCCGGTTCGTATCGTCCGGCGTCGTCATCGTCGAATACGGCCCGGAGATCACCGATCCCTATGCGGCCTGGCCGGTGCGCGAAACCCTGACCGGGACGAAGACCTTCGACGCACAGGATTGCGGCAAGGCGTTCTTCGTCACCTCCGCGGGCGACAACGACGCCCTGACCCTGCCGGCGATCGCCGACGGGCTCAACGACATCCTGGTCGTTGCGATCGATGCCTTCGGCTCGACAAAGGTGGTGATCGATCCCGCCGCGGCCGACAACATCCGCGCCGCCGACCTTGCCGCCGTCGACAACAAGGATCTGCTGCTCACCAAGGCAACGCAGCGCCGGGGCGACTGCGCCCGCATCTTCCTCGGTGACGCCGACGGCTATTCGGCCTCGCTCGGCAATCTCGCCCTCGGCACGCCGTCGATCTGGACGGCCGAGGCCTAGTCGCTTCCCTGACATCAACCGCCCGGCGGCGAGCCGGGGTTTCATCCAACTCCGGCCCGTCCTCCGACCGAGGATCGTGGGAAAGGAACAGCTATGGCACACGCACTTCTGACGAGCCGAGCGATCATCGGCGACATCTATCATCGGCTCACCGCCGGCGACACGTCCTGGGTCAACCGCTACGCGATGCGGATGGACTCCAAGCAGGAAACCGAGAACTACGCCTGGCTCGGCATGGTGCCGACGATGCGCGAGTGGATCGGCGAGCGCCAGGCCAAGGGCATTCGCGAATTCACCTGGAACGTGACCAACAAGGACTACGAGGCGACGCTCGAGGTCAAGGTCCCGGAGCTGCGCCGCGATCAGTCCGGCCAGATCCGGGTGCGGATTGGCGAACTGGCGCGGCGGGTGCTGGCTTACCCCGCCAAACTTATCACCACGCTGATGATCAACGGCGAGTCGGTGACCTGCTACGACGGGCAGTACTTCTTCGACACCGACCACAGCGAGGGCGATTCCGGCAGTCAGTCGAACGACCTGTCGATCGACATCTCCGGCCTTGCCGTCACCAACCACGGCTCCACCACGGCGCCCTCGGTCGGCGAGATGCGCGAATGCATCATGCAGGCCGTCCAGGCCATCCTCGGCTTCAAGGACGACCAGGGCGAGCCGATGAACGAGGACGCGCGCCGCTTCGAGGTCATGGTGCCGACGCCCCTGTGGTCGACCGCCCAGGCGGCGGTGGCGCTGCCGATGGTCGACAGCGGCGAGGCCAACGTGATCCCCGCTCTCAACGAGGTGCAGATCACCGTCGTGGTCAATCCGCGCCTTACCTGGACCGCCCAGTTCGCGGTCTATCGCACCGATGGCGAAACCAAGCCCTTCATCCTGCAGGAGGAGGTTCCGCTCGCGGTCAAGGCGGTCGCCGAGGGCTCGCAGCTCGAATTCACCGACAACAAGCACTGGTACGGCGTGGAGTGGGGCGGCGCCGCCGCCTACGGCTTCTGGCAGCACGCCTGCCTGGTCACCATGACCTAGCGGTTTCGACCGCTTGGCAGCCCGGCTCCGGTTTTTAGGATGCGCTCTCCACTGAGCCGGAGCCGGGTCACCAAGCGATCGACAACACAAGGAGCGAAGTCATGAAGCCCTATCGCGTCGAAGGCGGGCCGGTCCAATTCGGCCCCGGCGATATCCTCGGCCTCACCAAGGTGCAGTTCGCCATCCGCGCCGGGCGCCTGGAAGATCAGGCCGGCGCGCCGATCACCGTCGAACAACTGCAGAAGCTCGGCGATCTCATCGTCTGCCGGCCGACGCAGATCGTCGAATTCAAGGCCGGCGAGGTCATCCAGCTTGCGTCGGCGCCGGGCAAGCCGCAGGCCGCGCGGCTGACGCCGATCGATCATGACGACGGAATCCGGCGGCCTCCGCCGGAGCCGGAGCCGAAGAAGGCCGCGGCGAAGCCGAAGAAGTCCGCCGCCTAGCCCATGGCCGTCGAATCCGCCGCCGATCGCGCCGCCTTCGTCAACCCCGACGAATTCGGGGTGACGGCAACGCTGACGGCGGCGGCGTCAGGCGAACAGGCGACCGTGAACGGCGTGCTGTTCGACGGCGAGGATACCGTGTTCGCCGGACCAGGCGTCATGTCCGGGCCGATCCGCTTCCGCTGCCGCACGGCCGATCTGCCCGCCGGGGCGGCGCATGGCGACAGCCTCGTCATCGGCTCCGACCACTACGCGGTGGCCGTCCGCGCAGATGACGGCACGGGCATGACCGACCTCCAACTCGAACAGCGCTAGGAGCGCCCCCATGAGCCTCACCACGATCCTTCGCGCCGCGGTCGTCGCCACCCTGATTGGAGCGGCCGACCTCGGCACCAACAAGCACGAGATCGCGGCGGAAGCGGACGTCAAGCTGCCGTCCGGCACGTCCTCCGGCCGGGCCGACCTCCTCTTCGCCGACGAGCGGTCGATCAACGCGTCGTCGAGCGAGAACCTGGACCTCACCGGCGGTTCGCTGGAGGACGGCACCGGGGCGGCGCTCGTCTTCGCCAAGGTGAAGGCGATCCTCATCCATGCCGACGACGGCAACACCAACAACGTCGTGGTCGGCAACGCCGCGGCCAACCCGTTCGTCGGGCCGTTCGACGACGGCACCGCCACGGTCGCGATCCCGCCGGGCGGCTTTCTCTTCCTCGCCGCGCCGGCCGGCGGCTGGACGGTCTCGACCGACAGCGCCGACATCCTCAAAGTGGCCAATTCCGGCGCCGGGACGGCGGTCACCTACCGCATCTACATCATCGGCACGAGCGCCTAGTGGCCCATATCCGCCAACAGGTCCGTGCCGCGGTCGCCGCGGCGCTGGATGGCCTGCCGACGACGCAGGGGCGGGTGTTCACCGCCCGGCCGTTTCCACTGTCGACCGGCGAACTGCCGGGCTTCGTCGTCTTCATCGTCGGCGAGACCAATGACGTTTCCAGCGCCTCCGGCGGGTCGGTCAAGCTCGACCGGCTCATGGAGCTGGTGCTGGTCGGCTATGCCGAGGGCCTCGGCGTCGAGGACACGCTGGACGCCATGGCCGCGGAAGCCGAGGCGCGGATCGCCGAAAGCTTCCCGATCGGCGGCGGCAACGCCCCGATCCAGCAGATCCTGATCGCCCGCACCGAAATCGCCGTCGACGGCGACGCCCGGACGCGGGCCGGCGAGATACGCATGACCTTCGAGGTCCGCACCCGCACCACCGCCGCCGACCCGGAAACGGCGGTCTGATCCATCCTTCACCCCAACCGACAAGGAGAGACGGTCCATGGCGACCCATCTCGGAAATGAAGGCGCCGTCTATGTCGGCGCCAACCAGGTGGCCGAGGTTTCGGAGTTCCAGGTCACCGAGACGGCCCAGGCCGTCGACGACAGCGCGATCGGCGACGAGTGGGATACCGCTCTGGTCGGCTCCAAGGCCTGGCGCGGATCGATGACCTGCCATTGGGACGAGACCGACACCAACGGTCAGGAAGCGCTCAGCGTCGGCGCCCAGGTGACGCTCAATCTCTACCCCGAGGGGTCGGCCGGCGGCGACGTCAAGCTGACCGGCGCGGTGATCGTGACCGAGGTCGGCCTTGCCAGCCGGCGGAACGGCGTCATCAGCCGGTCGATCTCGTTCCAGGGGAACGGCGCGCTCACCCACACCACGGTCTAGCCGATGTCGGTGCTCGACCGCGCCAGGGCGCATCTCGCCGACCGGGAACGCGGGCGGCTCGAAGTCCCCGAATGGGGGGAGGAGGGCCGCCCGCTGGTCGTGACCTGGTCGCCGATGACGGTGCGCCAGCACAACAAGATCTACCCGCCCGGCAAGCCGGTCGGGTCGACCAACGCCGTCATGGTCGTCATCGTCAAGGCGCAGGACGAGGCCGGCAAGCCGCTGTTCACCGAGGCGGACCGCCCCGCGCTCGAGGACGAGGTCGACAGCGCCGTGGTGTCGCGGATCGCCAACGCCATCCTCGCCTCGCGGCAGACGGTGAAGGAAGCGGAAAAAAACTGAGGGACGATCCGCAGCTGATGACCCTCTACCGGCTCGCGGATCGGCTGAAAAAGACCCTCGGTGAAATCCTCGACATGCCGCTCGACGAATATGTCGGCTGGCTGGCGTTCTTCTCGATCGAAGCGAAGGACAAGTGAATGGTTGGCCTGCCCGATCTTCGCTTCGACATCGTCGCCAACGATCAGACGGCGGCGGCGTTCGACGCGGTGCGGGCGGCCAACGACCGCATGACCGCCTCGGTGGCGCGGGCGGACACGCAGATGAGCGGGACGCTCCGCCAGGCCAACGCGGCGGCGACGCAGCTGTCGTTCCAGTTGAACGACATCACGCAAGGCCTCCTGATGGGGCAGTCGCCCTTTCAGGTGATGATCCAGCAGGGCAGCCAGGTCGCCCAGGTGTTCGGGCAGACCGGCGTCCGCTCGATCGGCGGCACGCTGGCGCTGCTGAAACAGTCCTTCCTCAGCCTGGTCAACCCGGTGAGCCTTGCCACCTTCGCCGTGATCGGCCTCGGCGGCGCGGCCATCAGCTGGCTCGGCAACGCCTTCGGTTCGACCGAAGACCTCAAGGACATCACCGACCGTCACACCGAGAGCGTCAAGGCGCTTCGCGATGCCTATGGCGAAGCCAGGGACGCGCAGGAGGGTTTGACGGAGGCGGAGCGTCTCGACCGCCTCTTCCAGGCGCAGTCCGACCTCCGCGATGTCATGCGCCAGGTCGCCGCGCAGTCGCGCACGCTTGAAACCGACCTCGTCTTCGGCTGGCTGAACGATCTCGGCAACACGGCGCCGATCAACGCGCTGGAAGCGGCTATCAACGATTTCTATGACGGACTGCGGCTCGGCGCTCCGGATGTGGCGGGCTTCCGGGAGCAGCTCAACCGCATCGGCGCCACCACGGACGATGCCCGCGTGGACGATCTCGTCCGCCAGCTGCTCGACCTTACCGACCCTCTTGGCGAGAATGCGAACCTCGCCAGCGACCTCGCCGCCGAGATTGCGGTCCTTACAGGGAACGCGACCGAAGAGCAGCTCGCCCAGATCGGCGTCGCCGGCGCCACCGAGCATCTCAATGACGTGCTCAAGGAGCACTCCGAGCTTTTGCGCGACGGCGGGCGGGCCGCCGGCGAGTTCCTCGCCGGATCGTCGGCCATGCAGGAGTTCATGCTGCGCCAGTCGATCGGTCGGCTGACGGAACTCTTCGACGCCGAACTGATCAACGTTCGGGATCAGCTCAGCGCGCGCATCGCCGAGGCAGTGAGCAACCCGGATCTCCGGGAAGCGGCGCGCTCTCTTCGCGAGCCGTTCAACGAATTGTTCGCCGGCATCGCCGCCGGCGCGCCGGACCTCGAAGCGTTCCGGGAGCAGGTGGCGGAATTCGCCAATCTGCATGCCGAGGATGCGGAGCTCAGGGCCTGGGCGGCGAGCCTCCTGGCGGCCACCGAAACCGCGGCCACCATGAGCGGAGCGCTGGCGCAGGGCGGCGCGGCGATCAAGGCGCTCGGCGCCGCCGGCGAGGTCAGTAAGCCAGGCGTCGACGCCTTCAATTCGGCACTGGCGCAGATGAGGGCTCTCTTCGAGATACCCCTCGAAGGCGAGGCGCTCGCTCGACATATCTATGAGGTCGGCAAGGCGGCGGCGACGACAACCGCCGAGATCGTCAAACTCAATGCGCAATATGAGGCCGCACTCGGACGACTGAAGGAATCGGCGCCGCCGCCTGCGCCGAGCGGCGGCGGTGGCGCGGCAATCCGGGAGGAGACCGACGCCGTCGCCGAGCTGATCGAGCGGCTCCAACAGGAAGCGCAGCTGCTCGGCCTTTCCGCCGTCGAGCAGGAGGTGATGAATAACCTCCGCCTTGCCGGCGCCGCCGCGACCGAGGAACAGCGGGCGGCGATCGAGGCGCTGACGCGAGCCAATTACGAGCAGGAGGAATCGCTGAAGCGGCTCGAAGCGGCCGCCGATTTCGCCGGGCAGACGCTCTACACCATGTTCGAGCGGGTCATCATCGAGGGCGACAGCTTCAAGGAGGTCCTCGCCGACGTGCTGAAGCTGCTGGCTCAGGTCGTGCTGCAGGCCGTGCTCCTCGGCAAGGGGCCGCTTGCCGGCCTCTTCGGCGGCGTCGGCCTGTTCCCCGCGCTGTTCGGCGGCAAGCGCGCTTCCGGCGGCCCCGTCGAGGCCGGCGCCATCTACGAGGTCGGCGAGCGCGGCCGCGAGTGGTTCATTCCGTCGGTGTCCGGCCGGATCGTCCCCGGCGACGGCGTCGGCGGCGCCATCACCATCGCCCCGGTCTATCAGATCGACGCCCGCGGCGCTTCGAGCGAAGTCGCCGGGCTGATCCAGAGCGCGCTCGAACAGAACAACCGGCAGCTTCGCCGTGCGTTGCCGGGCTGGATCGACGATGCCCGCCGGCGCGGGGCGATCCGGTGACGATCACCTATCCACGCTCGTTCCCGCTCACCCGCTTCGCCCGGGGGCGGCTCACTCTGCCGCCGGCGGTGTCGGTGAACCTTCTCGCCGGCGGCGAGACGCAGTCGCGGCGCATGATCGACGATCGCTGGCGCGGCGAGTTCACCACGCCGGCGCTGACGGCCAACACCGACCTTCGCACATGGCTCGCCTGGCTCGCCTCGCTGCAGCAGGGCACCAAGACCTTCTATGCCTTCGACCCGCGCTTTCCCTATCCGCGCGCCTACGAGGACGGCTTTACCGGCCTCACCAAGGCGGTCGGCGGGGCCGATTTCACCGGCGCGGGCGACGTCGACGCCATTTCGACCACCGGGATGACGATCTCCGGCCTGCCAGCGTCGTTCGCGCTCAAGGCCGGCGACCGCGTCGGGCTCATCGAGAGTTCCGATCGGGGCCTCCACCAGATCACCGAGGACGCCACCGCCAACGGGTCGGGAATCGTTTCGGTGACGGTGGAACCGCTGATCAACACCACCTTGTTCACCACGGCGGCGACGGTCCAGTTCGCCTCGCCGGTCTGCATCATGATCCTCGAGCCAGGGTCGGCCACGGAACCTGACGGCCGCGAGCCGGGGCCGGTGTCCTTCCGCGGCATCCAGAAGGTGTTCTGATGGACGATCTTGCCGCTGCGGTGCTGGAAAGCATCCGCGCCAACCCGAAGCAATGGCGACATCGGCCAAACGAGCGGACGTTCGTCAACACCAAGCTTGGCGCGACCGTGCGCGAGATCGGCGCGACGCTGTCGCCGCCGGCGGAGCGGCGCTACCGCATCCGCGACGCCAAAACCGGCGCGCTGGCGGCGGAACTGTCCGGCACGGCCGCCGTCGACTTCTGCCTCGCCCTCGATCCGCTGAGGGCGGAGCCGAGGCCGGGCGCGGAGATCGCTTCGACGCTCCTCGATCGCCTCAAGGGGGGCAAATGACCGCTTCGCCGGTGGGACCGGCGCCGCCGCCGGAAGCCGAGGCCGCGATCCGCTGGGGCGCGCCGGACGTCTGCGATTTCTGCGGGCGGGCCAAGGGCGATCACCCGCACCTTCGCTACTTCACCGGTCAGCGCGGGCGGAAGCCGGTCGCCTGCCTGATGTGCGTGACCACCATGGTCGCGATGACGCGCGAGGAAGTCCGCAAGAACCGGCCGGCACCGCCGCCATGGCCGCAACCCCTCGGCTCCGATTGAGCGATGGCCTACGGCATCGACGCCTCGACGCTGGCCGAGCTGCAGGCCGGCCGCGCCAACGACCGCTACATGGTGCTGTTCGATTTGGTGTCGGGCTATTATGGCTTCTGGGGCGGCCTCGGCACGTTCAGCTACAATGCCGTCACCTATGTCGGCGCCGGGAGCCTGATCGGCGTCGAGGATGTCGGCCAGGTCAGCGACGGCTCGGCGGTTCCGCTGATCCTGACGCTGACGGCGATCCCCAATTCGGACCTGTCGCCGGATGTTCTCGCATCGATCGAGAACGAGACCTACCACCAGCGGCCGGTGGTGATCATGACCGCCTATTTCTCGACGGCGGGCGTGTTGATCTCGGTCGAAACCGAGTATCGCGGCTATGTCGACAAGATCACCCACGAGCATGTCGTCGGCGGCGAGGCGGTGCTGCGGGTGCATCTGGAATCGAAGGCACGCGACCACACCAGACGTGGCTACCGGATGCGCTCCGATGCCGACCAGCGGCTGATCGATCCCAATGACGGCGGCCTTCGCCACACCATCCAGGCGGCGACGGTGCCGATCCTGTGGGGGCGGACCGAAGGCGAGGGACAGAAGACGTCCGGCAATGGCCTCTTCTCGCGTTGGCGGGAACGCCCGGGCCGGCAGGGTCACAATTGAAATGGCGCGGGTCGCCAACTGGCCGCGACGGCTGATCGAGGCGGTCGACCGCCATCGGGCGCTGCCGGCGTCCTGGGGCCAGTCGGACTGCTTCCGCTTCGCCATGGACTGCGTCGAGGCGGTGACCGGGACCGACCCCTATGCCGATGTCCGCGGGTCCTATGACGGCCCGGTGACGGCGGCGCGCCGGCTGAAGGAGCGCGGCTTTGCCGACCTCGAAGCAGCTCTGGCGGCGGCGTTCCCCGAGGTCCCGGCGGCCAAGGCGCAGCGCGGCGATCTCGGCGTCACCGCCGCCGCGAACGGTGCGCCGGCCTGCGTGGTGTTCGTCGACGCCGGCGTGATCGGCCGCGGCGAAGGCGAGCTTCTCCGTTTCCCGCGTTCGGTGGTGACGCGCGCCTTCAAGGTGGGCTGAGATGGCGTTCCTGTCGACCGCTATCGGCGCCGTGTCGGCATGGGCGGCGACGCATGTGATCGGCGCAGCGCTGATCCGCGCCGGCCTCG
Source organism: Rhodospirillaceae bacterium (assembly GCA_038110665.1). Taxonomy (GTDB): domain Bacteria; phylum Pseudomonadota; class Alphaproteobacteria; order Rhodospirillales; family Casp-alpha2; genus TMED8. The sequence goes on from JAYNJY010000005.1 coordinate 15,213, forward strand.
GCATCGCCTTCAGCCTCGCCGCCTCGGCGTTGGCGCGCAAGCTGTCGCCCGACGATCAGCCCGGCTCAACCGGGATCGCCACCGAGCTGCAGCTCGGCGCCGAAGTGCCGCGCCAATGCGTGTTCGGCACAAGAGCCGTCGCCGGCCACCTGGTCTACGTCAATACGTACGGCGACCAGAACAAATACCTCGAAATGGTGTTCGTCCTGTCCGAGGGCTGGTGCGAGAAGCTGCGGGCGGTCTGGGTCAACGGCGAGCGCCATACCCTCGACGCCATGTCGGTCGTCGGCAACGAGGACGCCCGCTACCACCTCAACGGCTTCGGCGAATCCTTCCAGGTCAAGTGGTTCTCCGGCAAGCCGACGCAGGGCGTCGATACCGAGCTCGTCGCCAACGCCAATCCGGCCGACCGCTGGACCGCGAACGACAAACTGTCCGGCATGTGCTACGTGTCGGTGTGGATCAAATACGATCCAACCGAGCTGGAGCGGATCCCGGACCTCCTGTTCGAGATCAAGGGGCTTCGCCTCTACGACTGGCGCCTCGACAGCACCAATGGCGGGTCGGGCGCGCATCGCTGGAGCGACACGACGACCTGGGAATGGTCGGACAATCCGGCGGTCATCCGCTACAACTTTCAACGCGGCATCTTCGTCAATGGCGAGCGGGTCTGCGGCCAGGCCGTCGCCGTCTATGATCTGATCCACGATCTCTACACCGCCGCGGCCAACATCTGCGAGGAGGCAGTCGATCTCGACGCCGGCGGGACCGAGGCCCGCTATCGCGCCGGTCTCGTCATCGAGGAGGGCGTTGAGTACCGCGACGCCCTGGCGGCGATCGACCAGGCGATGGCGGCGCTGGCGGTGGAGCGGCAGGGCGCCTTCGGCCCGATCGCAGGCGCCGCCTATTCGACCGTCGCCACCGTGACCGACGGCGATCTCGTCGCCGACGAGCCGGTGAATTGGGCGGCGAAGCGGTCGCGCTCCGAACTCGTCAACGCCGTCTTTGCGAGCTTCACCGACCCGGACGCCAATTGGGAGGTCAATTCGGCGCCGCCACTCGTCTCCACCGCGCTGGAGACGATCGACGGCGGCGAGCGGCTGGCGCTCGATCTCCATCTCGACGCGGTGACCTCGGTCACCCAGGCGCAGCGCGTCGCCAAGATCTTCCGCTCCGAGATCCGCGCGCAGAAGACGGCCGCGATCGTCCTCGGCTTCGATTATGTCTGGCTGGAAGTCGGCGACTGGATCAGGTGGAACTCGGCGCTGTTCGGCGACGTGACCTACCGGATCATGGCGCGGACCGTGACCGGCGGCGAATTCAAGCGGGTCCGCCTCGACCTCAGCGAAATCTCGGCGGCGGTCTACGACTGGGACGCAGAAGAGGAGACGGTGGCGCTGCCGCCCTCGGCCCATGCGCCGGGGACGCGGCCGACCACGGTGGCGGTGTTCGCCCTTCAGGCCGGCACGGTGGAGGTCGACGGCGTCAAGATGCCGTCGCTGATCTTCTCGTGGACGCCGCCGGACGACCCGACCATCGACGCCGTGGTCATCGAATACCGCCAGGTCGGCGACAGCGCAGTCACCCGCATCTCCGACCCGACGCCGGAGGATGGCGGCCACGAAATCTACCCAGCGCTCCCGGGGACCGATTACGAGGCGCGGGCGACCATCGTCACCACGCCGCGGCGGACGACGACCTGGACGGCGTGGACGTCGATCACGACCGATCCCGACTTCATCGCTTCGGCGGTCAAGGATCTCGCGATCCGCTTCGAGAGCCTCCAGGCGCAGCTGCAGGAGGAAGTCGCGCTCCTGTGGAACGGCGCCGACGGCTCCGTGCGGGCGATCAGGGAGGCCGGCGACGAACTTCGCGAGCGGGCCGCGCAGGCGGCGGCGCTCGAAGCCGGGCGGACCTACGAGACCAGGCAGCAGCTGAAGACGACGCTGGTCGCCAAGCACGAAGAAAATGTCGCCCTCATCGTTACCGAGCAGACCGTGCGGGCCGATGCCGACGAGGCGCTCGCGTCTGATCTGACGGTGTTGGAAGCAGAGGTCGACACCAACACGGCATCGATCGTCACGGAGGCGTCGGCGCGGGCCTCGGCCGACAGTGCGCTCGCGTCGGACATCACCCTTCTCCAGGCGCAAACCGACGACGCCACGGCGGAGGCCCTGGTCAAGATCGACGCCGCCACCGGGCCGGCCGGCGCGACCGTCTCGGTCGGCTGGTACATCCGCGCCACGCAAGGGGGCAGCTACTCGTCGAACGCGGCTATGATCCTGCAGATCCTCTCCGGGGGGGCCTCCCGGATGGTCTTCGACGTCGACAATTTCTACGTCTGGAACGGGACGACCTCGACGCTCGCCTTCGCCATTTCCGGTGGCGTCACCTATCTCGGCTCCAGCGTCTATGCGCAGAAGTTAGTCGCCGACTACATCGAGGCGACCCACATCAAAGCGGAGGCAATCAGCACTAGCAAGATCGCCGACAACGCGGTCACCCAGATGATCAGCGTCCTCACCGCTGGCAGCATCGGCACCGGGACCGGGATGGCCTGGGTTGACGTTCAATCTCTGGCGATCACCCGTAATGCCAATTCCTACCTCGATATCATGTTCTTCTTCGAGCTGGTCGAGGAGCAGTTCGGCGACTTCCTCCGCATCGAGGTCGACGTCCATCAAGGGGGGTCGCTGAAGACGTACGTGTCGGCGGCAGTCACGGTGGAGACTACCGGCGTCGCCGCCTCGAACCATTGGAAGGGCGGCACCTACGTTTTCACCTTTGTCGATACCCGAAGCATCAACGGATCGAAGACCTACAACATGCGGGTGAAGACCTACATCGACGACCAGCAAGGCGGGACAACCGGCTACGAGGTCGAGCTTCGCAACCGCTACATCCGCCTGATGGAGCGGCAGAAGTGACGGATCAAGCCGCAGCGTCGGGTCCGGCGCCGGAAGATGCGCAGGGGAACGTCTTTCTGGTCTACGCCGTGGCGGGCGACCGTCCAGGCGAGATTGTGCGTGCGGGAACGACCTCCGACGTCCGGTCGCTGCCCGATCAGGTCGGGGAAGGCGAGGATTGGCTGCCGCAACAAGCTGACGACCGGTTCTATTTCGTTGCCGATGGCGCGGTTACCGAGCGCCCGCCATGGCCGCTCCCCGAAAGCCTGGCGCTCGCAATCGGCGAGACCGCAACGATCGAGGTCGGCGCCGCCGCCGTCGTCCGCCTCGACGGGGGAAAGCGTATCGTTGCCACCGACGGCACCATCGAATTCGACTTCGATGAGCCGGGTAAACATCGGATCGAGGTGCGTCCGCCCTGGCCCTACCGCGAGGCGGCGATTGTGGTGATCGTCACATGACCCGGCTCGCCGGCGGCGACCTTGGCGCAACCAAGAACAAATATCGCGACCGCCTGCGCGCGGCTGCCGCCGATGCACGGGCGCGGTGCGTTACGCCGGGCAAGGAGATGACCTATCTCGCCAAGCGGACGGAGCTCGAGGCCTTCAGGCGGGGCGCCGCGGCGGGACCATACCTCGCCGCCGAGGCGATCCGCCGTGGCGTCACGGCAAGGCAGGCCGCCGAGGTCATCGAGGCCGCGGTCCAGGTGAGCGATCGGGCCCTGGCAACAATCGACGGGATCGAACTGGGCGGGCTCGCGGCCATCGACGCCGCAGGCAGCGCGCCGGAAATCGCCGCGGCCTTCAATAATGCCGCCGCTGCCCTTCGCGAGGAGAGGCGCTGATGTCCTACTACGATACCGGCCTCGTCCAGGTAGCGCAGGGCGCCACCACCGTCACAGGGTCGGGTGGGGCGGTATTCGGTATCCCCGCCGCCGGCAGCCCGGACGGCACCAACGTCAAGAAGGGCGATCTCCTCGTCAAGAACGGCGCGTCCGTCCCGATCGCCTCGGTGACCGACAACACGACCCTCGAACTGGCGGTGGCCTGGCCGAACACCGATCTTGCCAGCGCGGCGGCCTACATCATCGTCCATACCGGCGGCGGCTGGCATACCAACGTCACCACCAACGAGGCGCTGGCGGCGATCGTCTCCCGCTTTGAAGGCGGCGGCAACGTCTTCTACCCGGCGGTGGGGCCGGCGGTGGACTGGGCCGGCGGCGCCGCACCGGACGACACGCTCGGCCTCGACGGCGACGCGGCGATCGACGACACGGTCAACCCCTACAACGTCTACAAGAAGGCGGGCGGTTCCTGGGCGTGGGGGTTCTCGCTGGTCGGCCCGGCGGCCGGCCTTCGCTACCTGTTCGATGCCTCGACGACCACGACCGCCGATCCCGGCAATGGCGACGTCCGCTTCAACCACGCCACGCTTGCCTCGATCACCGAGATCGCGATCGACGACCAGGATTCGGGCGCCGTGTCGCGGGTGGCGCAGCTCCTCACCTGGGACGACTCCACCTCGGCGGTGAAGGGCTACATCTCGATCCAGAACCTCACCCAGGCCGGCTATCTGGTGGTGGGGATCAGCGCCCTGGTCGACGAGACGGGATGGGTCCGCTTCACGGTCTCCTCCGTGGTGGCGTCGAGCGGGGCGTTTTCCGACGGCGACGTGATCGACATCACCGTCGTCCCGCTCGGCGACAAGGGGGATACTGGTCCGACCGGCCCGACGGGTCCTACAGGTCCGACCGGCCCCACGGGGCCGACGGGTCCCATGGGCGCGACCGGGCCGACCGGCGACACCGGGCCGACAGGGCCAAGCGGACCGTCTGGACCATCTGGGCCATCGGGGCCGCAGGGCGCGCTGAACGCCGTTCCTTACGCCTATTCGAGCACGACGACCGACGGCGACCCCGGCGCCGGCACGCTCCGCTTCGACAGCGTGACGCCCGGCTCGATCGCCCAGATGTTCATCGACGATGTCGACGGCAACGCGGTCAACCAGGAAGCCTGGATCCAGTTCCTCGACAACATCGTCAATGCGGCGGGGCGAGGCACGCTGTACCTGCAGAAGATCGCCGATCCGGCGGTGTGGGTGGAGGCTATCGTCACCGGCGCGGTCACCGACGGCACCGACTACTGGAAGGTGCCGGTTTCGGTGATCGCCTATGGGACGTTCCCGAGCAATGCCGATGCCCTGGCGCTGATCTTCGTCCCGGCCGGCGCTGATGGCGCGACCGGACCTACTGGCCCATCCGGCCCCACGGGTCCGGCCGGCGCTGGCGATGTGGTCGGCCCTGCCTCCGCGGTCGACTCACGTATCGCTGCTTTCGATGGTACCACTGGCAAGCTGCTGAAGGATGGTGGCTCGGCGATTGCCGATGTTCTGGCGCGTGCGAACCATACTGGCACGCAGTCCGCTGACACAATCACGGATGGGTCGACCAACAAGGCCTATTCCGCGGCCGAGCAAACAAAGCTGGCGGGGATCGCCGCTGTGGCCGACGTAACGGCCACGGCTCTCGCCGCTCTCCTGACTACTCGCGGGGACCTCCTATTCAAAGATGCGTCCGCTGCCGCTCGCTTAGCCAAAGGCGCGCAGAACACATTGCTCAACATGGGGGCAAACGATCCCCAGTGGTCCACGCTGTCCACGCTGCTCGACGCGGTCCTTGGCTCCACGGCTGGATTTGTGCCCATGCGGGGCGCGTCGACGTGGGCTGGCGGGCGGATACTGACCGAGGTGCTCGCGCGCAGCGCGATGTCCGGCGGGTCGTACAATGTGCTGAGCCTCGACGGGTACAATTTTTTGGCTGTGCTGGTTGAGGCGGCGAGTACGGATTCTGGGTCGACGGACCTGATTTTGCGGCTGGGCAACTCGGGCGGGGTTAATAACAGCGGCTATATCACCGCCGGGATGCAGATGAACAGCGCCGGCACGGGGTCGTGGATCAAAGATACTACTTACATGTGGAGTGCCGGTGGGGGGCTGGCGGCTGCGGCAACGGTGACTTTTCTAGCCTTGTTCTTCGGGTTCGGCGATGCGAGTACGAAAACGCATTGCCTTACTGCTGGATATATCGACGACACGACGGACTTGTTTCGGATCACGCACGGCATTTATGACACGGCCGAGGCTAACGATCGCATTCGGTTGGCGTGTTCGGGCGGGGATATTGATGGCGGCTATATGACTGTGTGGGGGCTCTGATGAGGACGGAAGTTGTCTTCGACGCCAAGACCAGGACGACGGAAACCCGAGTGCTGAGCGCCGAAGAGGAGGCTGCTTATGAGGCGGAACTCGCGGCGACGCCGGCGCCGTCTCGGCGGATCAATCTCTACACCATCATCCGCAACATCGAGACGGCGCTCGGCACGGAGGGCGCTGCCGAGAAGCTGGCACTCGTCAAACAACTCGACCCGGTGGGGTATGAGCGGCTGCAAGCCCTGGGCGCTGCCGGCGTCATCCTACCCGACGCCCGCCTCAGCGCCGGCCTCCAGGCCATCGGTCTCGATCCGGAAATCATCCTAACTTGATGCGCGTCCATCTCGTCGGTCTCCCGCACACGCAGGTGACGCGGGCGTTCCCCGCCTGTGCCTTCACCGAGAAGGTACGCCGGTTCGCCATCATGATGAAGGGGCTCGGCCACGAGGTCGTGCTCTATGCCGGCGAGGAGACCGACGCGCCGGTCGACGAGCTCGTGCCCTGCTTCTCCGAGCGCGATCGCCAGGCGGCGGTCGCCGGCCGGCACTACACGGAGGCATCGTTCGATCCCGCGCTGCCGTATTGGCGGCGTTTCAACCTCCGCGCCGCGATCGCCATTCGGAAGCGCGCCGGGCCGCGCGATTTCGTCTGCGTCATCGGCGGCGTGGCGCATAAGCCGATCGCCGCGGCTCTGCCCGACCTCGTGACCGTGGAATTCGGCATCGGCTATGCCGGCACCTTCGCCCGCTACCGGGTGTTCGAGTCCCATGCCTGGCGGCATGTCTGCTACGGCGCCGCCGCCCGCGAGCCGGCCGCAGCTGACGGCTTCTGGTTCGACGACGTGATCCCCGGCTATTTCGAGCCGGAGGCCTTCCCGTTCTCGGCGGAGAAGGACGACTATCTCCTCTTCGTCGGCCGGCTGATCGATCGGAAGGGCGCCCACATCGCCGCCGAGATCGCAGCGGCGACCGGCCGACGGCTCGTCGTCGCCGGCCATGGCAAGGCTCCGCCGGGCGCCGAGCATGTCGGCGTCGTCGGTCCGGAGGAGCGCGGGCGGCTGATGAGCCGGGCCCGGGCCCTGATCGCGCCGACGCTCTATCTGGAGCCGTTCGGCAACATCGTGCCGGAGGCCCATTTTTGCGGCACGCCGACGCTGACGACCGACTGGGGCGCCTTCACCGAGACCAACGAGAATGGCGTCACCGGCTGGCGCTGTCGCTCGCTCGGGGAATTCGTCGATGCGGTCGACCGTGTCGGCGACCTCGACGCGGCCGCGATCCGCGCCCGGGCGGTCGCGCGCTATTCGCTCGCTGCCGTCGCGCCGCTCTACCAGGCCTATTTCAAGCGGCTGTCCACCCTGTGGGGGCGCGGCTGGTATGCCGGCGTTCCGCCCCGGCCGGCGCGCGCGGCCTGAAGGCGAGGGAGTTCCCCATGATGCAGCCCGACGATCCCGGCGTCCCTGAGGCCGGCCCGGGCCGGCAGCTCGGCCTCGGCTGGAAGGTCGCCGCCGGCGTTGCCGCGCTCATCTTCGGCGGCGCGATGATCGTCGCCACCACCTTCGCCGGCAACCCCGACAACAGCCTCCACGCCTCCGCCCAGGCGTGGTCCTTCGTTCTGGTCGGCGGGGTTCTCGGCGCCATCGGCATCGGCGTCGCCCTGCCGATGCTCCCGTTCGGCCGGGGCTGAGCCCCGGTCTCCATTGTCTTCCATTGCCATCCGGCCGCGACGCGCGCCGGGAAGGAGTCGCTCATGAACGCCGACGAGATCCGGCAACTCGCGCCGACGGCGCGCGAGGACATTGTCGATGCGATCGTGCGCCTGTGGCCCGAGGCCGAGGCGGCCGGGATCGCGACGCCGCTCCGCGTCCAGCACTTCATGGCCCAGCTCGCCACCGAGACCGGCGGGTTCAGCCTTACCGAGGAGAACCTGAACTACTCCGCCGCGCGGCTTCGCGCGGTGTGGCCGTCCCGGTTCCCTGACGATGCGCTCGCGGCCGACTATGAGCATCAGCCGCAGCGGCTGGCGAACTTCGTCTACGCCAACCGCATCGGCAACGGCCCGCCGGAATCGGGCGACGGCTGGCGCTATCGCGGCGGCGGCCTGATCCAGACCACCGGGCGCGAAAACTACCGCGCCGCCGGCTTCGAGGACGACCCCGACGCCCTTCGCCGCGACCCCGAGATGGGCTTCCGGGCGGCGCTCGAATATTGGACCAGGCGCGACTGCAACGACTTCGCCGACGCCGACGCGCTGGAACCGCTCCGCCGGCGCGTCAATGGCGGCCTCAACGGCATCGACGACGCCCGACGCTACCTGGCGCGGGCGAAGCGGATCTGGCCGGTCGACGGCATCCGCGACTATTCGCCGGACGAGGTCGTCGAGGAGGTCCGCCGCGTCCAGCAGGCGCTGTGGGACAAGGGCTACGCCATGGTCGGGGCGCGGGACGGCAAGTACGGCCGCAACACCCGCGACGCTCTCAACGCGCTCCGCGCCGACAACGGCCTTCCGGCCGAGCAGCGGCACATCATCACCGATTCCGATCTGCGCGCACTGTTCGCCGGCCCCGAGCGGCCAGTTTCCGAAGCGCGCGCTGCGACGACCGCCGGGGATCTCCGCGCGGCGGGATCGCGGACCATCCGCGGCAGCGACATCGCCGCCGGCGGAGCGGTCGCCACCGGGGCGGTCACCGTGGTCGGGCAGATCGCCGAGCACGCCAATTCGGTCGCCCAGGCGGCGGAGCCCGTCCAGCGGGCCATCGGTCCGCTGCGGGCCATCTGGAGCGCGATCGGCGATCTGTGGTGGATTGTCGTGCCGGTCACCCTCGTCGCCGTCGTGGTGGGCATCTGGATGATCCGCCGCGCCCGCGTCGATGACCAGCGGAGCGGGCGACACGCATGACTGCGCTCGCCCTCTTGCGGTCGCCGATCGGGCGCTATGGCGCGATCGCGCTCGCAGTTCTCGCCCTCGTCGGCGTCATCTACGCGCGCGGCTATGGCGCCGGGATCGCGCGCTGCCACACCGAAGCCTTGGAGGCGGCGCTGGCGGCCGCGGAGGAACAGCGGGCGATCGCCGATCGCGCCGCGGCGGACGCTGCCGCGCGGGCCGAAGCGCTGGCCGTCGAGGCGCAAGCCATGCAGGAGATCGTCGATGATCAAAGGGAAGCGCTGGCTCTGGCCGACGATGCTTGTACTTGGCAGCCTGATCAGCTTGAGCGGGTGCGTCGGCTCCTCGATGGGGCCGGCGGTTAGCCTTCCGCCTCCGCCGTCCTGCCTTGCCCCCGTGCCGGCGCCTGGCGTCGACGCCGGCGAGGACGCCCGGCTGACGGCGACCAGGCTTGCCCGGGCCTTCGCCGAAGCCAATGGACGCATCCGCTGCGCCCGCGACTGGTACGCCGGCGTCCGCGCCGATTTCGCCAATTGAACAAGAGGACTCCTGATGTGGTCCCGCCGAATCACCCAACATCGAGGGAAGACGATGACGAACGACCCCTCACAGGCGACGACATCGCGGACTTGCGAAAGATGATCGCCCACGCCGACACCATCGTTGCAATGGCGGTTGCCAGGAAGCGCTGGTCATGGCTCCGGCAATGGGCGCGGCGCTACGCGCTCGGCACGGTCGGGCTGGCGGCAATCCTCGCCGCGCTGAAGGACGACCTCTCCTCGCTCGCGGCCTGGCTGTTCTCGCGGGGGAACCCATGACGACGGGCAGCATGATCCTGGCTGGTGCAGCGGCACTGGCGACGGCGATCGGCGTCGTCTTCGGCCCGGACATGGTGGCGCCGTCGCAGATCGTGGTCGAATGTGGCGGTGTGATCGTCGACTACGGCGAGGGCAACGCCGTGAGGGTGAGCCTTACCAATTGCCGGGCCGGCGAGATGCCCGTTGCCATCGTCGTACCGGAATCGGCACCGTTCTAGGTCGCCGCCCTGACGCGCCGCTGCGCCGGTCAGTGGTTGGTGATCCCAAGCCGCGTCCTGATCAGGTCGATCATGGATAGGCGCTCCTCGGGGGAGAGTTGCTCCGGGTTTGGGATCGACGTGAATTGCCCGGCGGCGTCCTGATGAAGCGTCGCTCCGTCGTAGGACGGCTTCGCCGGCGTCAATCCCATTGCCCGCAGGCAATCCCGATACTCGTCGGCGGTCATCCCCGGTTCCGTCTTTAGGCAGCCCTCGCTTGAAACCGTCGCGTCATCGGGACGAAGGCGCTGGGGGTGCCCTCCTCGACCACGGGCTCAATTGAACTCACGGAGTGTCCTTCCGCTTCCAAGAGCGCGCGGATGGCTTGAGGAATGCGCTCGTCAAGCTCGCTCTCGCTTCTGGCGTGAACGATCAGGCCGCGCAATTCCGGGCTTGTAGCCACCATCAGCTTGGTGTCGCGGTGAACAACGGTGTTGATCGTGATCAGCATTTCTTCGATGTGACCAATCATGGTTTCGTCCCTCCCTCCGGGCCATGCAGCGTATCGCAAGTTGACAAACCGTCAACGGTGGCGACAGCGAACCAGGCATGAGTGAAATGGGGAGCACCCTCCAATATGGTTCAGCGAACCTGACTTTTTTAGGGCTCGCCGACTGTTAAGGGGTCGATCGATTGCCGTCCCCGCTGTCCGCCCGCGTTGCCCCTTGGGCGCGGGCCAGCCCGGCGAAAGTGGCGCCCAAGCTGGCGCCCGTAGCGGCGGCCGACCCGCCGAAATCAAGGAGATGCTTGGTCGGAGTGGCAGGATTTGAACCTGCGGCCCCCTCGTCCCGAACAAAGCGGATGGCTCATGAACCTAGCCGTTTCCTCGGTTTCTTGTCGGCCTCGGAGGCCGATCTTCGCGTTTCGTTCACGGGAAAGTGGCGCGAAGGTGGCGCGCGGCCGCCGTCGTTCATCAGGCGTTTCATCCCCGCCAGGTGCTCGGGATGATGATGGCCATAGACCCGTTCGAGCATGTCTACGGTGAGGCCGAAGAAGCGCCCGGCCTGATAGAGGTCGGCGCCGGCGAGCATCGCCCAGGTCACCGCCGTGTGGCGGAGGGTGTGGGGCGTCACCCCCGCCAGCCCGGCCTCTTCCATCACGGCGGCGAAGGCGTGACGGATCTCGGTCACCGGCGCGCCGCTCCATTCCACGGCATAGCGCTGCCCGAGGCGCTTCCAGCGGCGGAGATGGGCGAGAAGCCGGTCCGGTACCGGCACCGGCGGCTGTCGTTTCTTGGTCTCCCTCCGCCCCGCGGGGCGGCGGTAGAACACGCCGCGATCGAGGTCGAACCACGGCCGGCCGGCTTCGGGCCGCAGCGCGGCGGCGAGGATGGCGCCCGGACGGGTGCCGGTATAGAGGCCGATCAGGATGAGCCGGGCGACGTGACGGCGGGTACGCCGGTCGGTGCCGCGCCGCCTCTGCCGCTCGCGATAACGCCAGGCGGCCCAGATCGCGGCGGCCGCCTCGGACCGGCTGAGAAAGCGATCGCGCGGCTCGGCGCGGTCCGGCAGGGCGACGGCGACGATTTCGCTGCAGAGCCCCTCGGCGCGGTGATGGTTGATGGCGGCGCGCAGATCCTCCAACTCCCGTCGGGCGGCCTGGGGCCGCCGCCGGGCGGCGGCATAGGCCCGGCAGGCCGCGCCGGTGATGTCGGAAAGGCGCATCATGCCGAAATGATCGAGGAGGCGATCGAGCCGTCGCGCCGCCTCCCGCGGGTCGGCGAGGCGGGGCACGACGTCGCGGGCGTAGAGGGCAAGGACGTCGGCTAGGGCGATCTCAGCGGGACGACGGTGGCCCCGCGCGGCCGCCGCGAAGTGCTTCTCGTCGAGCCAGGCGCGGAGGGCTGCCTCAGCGCCGTCACGATCCTTCTCGCCGCATCCCGTGCTTCGGCTGTGGCGGCCGTCGCGGATGAACCAGAGCGCGGCGCGGGTGCGGCCGGCGCGGTCGGTGCGGGCGCGGCGGAGATAGAGGCGGGGGCCTTTCGATCGGTTCGGCATCGCTCACGCCATCGGTTGATTTCGGCCCTGGTGACGAAGTCCTTCCGCCCCAGCCGTTCCAGCACCAGCTCGCCGCGATAGGCGGCGCGGCGGAGCGTATCGGGTCGGAGGCGTCCGCGAAACAGCCAATCGCACGCCTCCTCGAGCGTGAGGGGATCGTCGTCGCCGATCGGCTCAGCCATCACGCGAACTCGCTGCTCTTCGGTCGGCCTTCCGCTCAAGTCGGCGGTCGATCCAATCCATACATAGGAACAATGCGATCCAGGCTGGCTGAGCCAGAACGGCGCCAACAATCCCGAGCGCCCCAATTTGGTCGGCCGTGGGGCCCTGGAAGCCGAACAGCATGCCGAAAGCCCACCATAGGGCACCGGCACCCATGCCGATGAAGAACCCGGCAAAACCGGCAAACACGGCGATCACGTCAGCCTCCCGGCGATGTCGACGAGGGTGGCGATCACCCAGGCGAGGACGGCCGTGGCGAGGACGCCGGCGGCGATGAGGCGCACCGCGTGGAGCCGCCGAAGGCGCCGCTGCGCGCCGTCATAGAGTGCTGCCGCCTTCTCCCGTGTTATGCCCCCTAGCATCAGTTCGCCGGTCACCCAGGACCGCTGCTGCGCTTCGCGCTCCGCCGGGGTCATCTCCCGCTGCTTCGCCGCCGCCACAAGGGCTTCAAGGGCGGGGCGCTCCGGCGCGGGCCGGAGGGTGCGCCGGGCGGTCACGATCGGGGCTCCGGATAGGCGTCGTGCAGCACACCGTCGAGCAGACGGCCGGCGGCCTTCTTGCCGACGCGGTAGACAACGTCGTCAACACGGCCGATGGCATCGAGCGGCACCTTGTAGCCATCTTCATAGAAGCGCCAGTCTGCGCCATCCCACCGTGCTGCACGGGCGCGACCATCGACGATCGGGTCTGATCCGTCGGGTTGCCGACCCACATCGGGCCCCATGACCGCGAACACGCGGTCGATCCATTCGTCCGGTACGAAATCGGCGAAGAGGTCCGTCATCGAGCAGACGAACACACGCCGCGGCCGACGCCAGCGCAGCGGTTGGGTCAGCAGCTGTTCATCGAGAAACAGCTCGACGTCGGCGCGATGGCCGGGCTTGTAGGGAAGCCCGGTTCCATAGGGGCGGTTCCAGCGCTCGGCGTAGCAGTTGCGGCAGCCTTCCGACACATGCTCGCAATGCCAGCCCACCTTGCCGGTCGCCCGGTTCCGCGCCCGGATCGGCGTCCAGCTGGCGTCGGTCCATTCGATGCGGCTCCGATCACCCATGGGCGGCCTCCACCATGGCGATGAGGTCGCCGACGGTCTCGACATCGTCGGCGATCGCGGCATCGTCAAAGCGGCCGCCGAAGACGGTCTCCAGCTCCAGCGCCAGTTCGAGGAAATCGAGCGAGGAGACCTCGCCGAAATCCTGTTTCAGCCGGTGGTGTTCGGTGACGCCGTCGGCATCGGCGAAGCCGAGCACCTTGGCGACGGCGCGCCGCACCGCATAGCCGATTTCCGTATTCTTGCTCGCCCCGACAGGGGAACACCCCTGTCGGCGGGTTTGCTTGGAAGGCTGCGAATTGTTCACGGTTTCTCCTCCGCCTCTCCGGCCAACCCGCCAACAGCGGTTTTCCGCTGCTGGGGCACCAAGGAAAGATGCTCCAGCCGCTCCAGCCCATAGGCGGCGGCGGCGAGGGCCGCACCGATCTCGTCATAGGCCGGGCCAATGACGGCGTGAGGCTTGCGGTGGGTGTCGGCGAGGCCCTTCAGCCAGGCGATCGCCGCCGCTCGCTCCGCCGCGGCGGGTCCGCGATCGGCGGCGGTCTCGCGGGCGACCTCGTCGCGCTGACCGCGAAGCTCCGACCGGGCGATCGAGAACTGGCCGGCAAGATCCTCCAGCGTCTCCAGCGCCTGGTCCATGGCGGCGAGGGCAAGGCCGGTCTCGGCGGGAAGGACAACAGACATCGCCGCCTACCAGCCGTCGCCGTCGCCGTCGCCGTAGCCGTAGCCGTAGCCGTCGCCGTAGCCGTCGCCGTAGCCGTAGCCGTAGCCGTCG